>JANQTQ010000202.1 GCA_030731625.1 Polaribacter sp.
ATCAAGTCAAGATCCTAAACCTCATATCTTAACGATATGAGGTTTTTTTATGAATAAAAGTTTGGGATTATGCTCTGAAACTTAATAAAATCATAAAATTAATCTTGGATTTGTATTATTAAATTGATATTTTATAGTAGTGATTTTTTATTCTTTTTATGAAATTATTTCACTAATTTTATTATCTAAAATAAAAGAACTTGCTCACACAATTATCCATACATAATTACGCATTAATCAATCATTTATCTATTGATTTCTCATCTGGTTTGTCTATTATTACTGGTGAAACTGGTGCTGGTAAATCCATACTTTTAGGCGCTTTAGGCTTAGTTCTAGGTAATAGGGCAGATTTATCTTCATTAAAAGATACTTCTAGAAAATGTATCGTTGAGGCTAAAGTTGCTATTTCTAATTACAATTTAAAAGAATTTTTTGAAGAAGTATCATTAGATTACGAAGACATTACTATTTTAAGAAGAGAAATTTTGCCATCGGGAAAATCTCGTGCTTTTATAAATGACACTCCGGTTACTTTAACAGTTTTAAATGAGTTAAAAGAAAAATTAATAGATGTACATTCTCAACATCAAACTTTACAATTATCAGATACAAGTTTTCAATTCACAGTTTTAGATGCATTAGCTAAAAACACTGCAAAAGTAGCTTCTTATAAAAGGGGTGTTCTGCAATTAAATAAACTCAATAAAGAGTTAGATAAATTAGAAAAAACTCAAAAAGAAATTAATTTGCAATATGAGTATAACTTGCACTTATTTAATGAGTTAGAAGTAGCTAAATTACAAGTTGATGAACAAGCAGATCTTGAAGAAAATTTAGAGAAATTGAACAATATAGAAGAGATAAAACTCAATTTATCTGAAGCTTTAGAGATTTCTTCGAACGAAGAAATAGGTGTTCAAGATTTACTATATGTTTTAGAAAATAGATTGTCTAAAATTGCTTCTTTTTCTAAAGAATATCAAGAAATATCAGAAAGAATTACAAGTGTGAAAATTGAAATTGATGATATTGTGGCTGAGTTAGAAGATGCGAATGAAAACGTTGAATTCAATCCAAATGAAGCAGAAGAGATCAATGATAGATTGCAATTAATTTACAATTTACAAAAAAAACATTCTGTTGATTCTAATCAAGAATTGTTGCAAATTTTAGAAGATTTATCAGATAAAGTTAATGAAGTAGAAAATGCTGATGCAACTATCAATAAAAAGAAAAATGAAATTGCAGAAGTTTCAGAAAAATTAGATGCTATTGCTTTAAAAATTTCTGATGCTCGTAAAAATGTAATTCCTAAATTAAAAGGTGAGTTAGAAGATTTATTATCAGATTTAGGAATGGAAAATGCACGTTTTTCAATCAAAATACTACCAACTAAAAACTATTTTTCTAACGGAAAAGATGAATTAGAATTTCTGTTCTCTGCGAATAAAGGAGGTAATTTTGGCGAATTAAAAAAAGTAGCTTCAGGTGGAGAATTATCAAGAATTATGTTAGCTGTAAAGAAAGTTTTATCAGAAAACACACAATTACCAACCATTATTTTTGATGAAATTGATACTGGTGTTTCTGGAGAAGTTTCTAATAAAATTGCAGCAATTATGAAAGAAATGGGCAAACACATGCAAGTAATTGCAATTACACATTTACCTCAAATTGCGGCAAAAGGAATCAATCATTACAAAGTCTATAAAGAAGAAATTAAAGGGGTTACCACTACAAATTTAAAACAATTAACAACGGAAGAGCGAATTGTTGAAATTGCCGAAATGTTAAGCGGAAAAGATATTTCTGCATCTGCAATTACACACGCAAAAGAGTTGTTAAATTGATAAACTAAATCTTCGTAATATTTTAGTTACCTAGTTAAAATTTAATCAAATTTAGAAATTAACTTCTTTAAGTTTTTCCTTCAGGATAAATTTTAAATAAAAGCTGTTTAACAATTATTATAAAATGTACAATTTATTAAAAGGTAAAAAAGGAATTATTTTTGGTGCTTTAAACGAGCATTCAATTGCGTGGAAAGTGGCTGAAAGAGCGCATGAAGAAGGCGCAACTTTTGTGTTAACAAATGCTCCTGTTGCATTACGAATGGGCGAATTAAATGAGTTAGCAGCAAAAACGGGTTCTCAAATTATTGCGGCAGATGCCACTTCTATCGATGATATAAACAACTTAGTTGAAAAATCTATTGAAATTTTAGGCGGTAAAATAGACTTCGTTTTGCATTCAATTGGCATGTCTTATAACGTAAGAAAAGGAAAACATTACACAGATCCTAACTACGATTTTACCACAAAAGGTTGGGATATTTCTGCTGTTTCTTTTCATAAAGTCATGAATGTTTTATACCATAAAAAAGCCATGAATGATTGGGGGTCAATTGTTGCTTTAAGTTATATGGCGGCGCAAAGAGTGTTTCCAGATTACAATGATATGGCAGATAATAAGGCGTATCTAGAAAGTATTGCGCGAAGTTTTGGTTACTATTTTGGTAGAGATTACAAAGTTAGAGTCAATACAATTTCTCAATCTCCAACTCCAACAACTGCAGGAAATGGCGTTAAAGGTTTTGACGGATTTACAGCATACGCAGAAAAAATGAGTCCGTTAGGAAATGCAAGCGCTTTAGAGTGTGCAGATTATACAATTACTTTATTCTCAGATTTAACGAAAAAAGTAACCTTACAAAACTTATTTCATGATGGTGGATTCTCAAATATGGGCGTTAATGATTTGGTAATGGATAAATTTATTGAAGATAAATAAAAGTATTTGAAGCTATTTCCTGCTTTCGCTACTCGCTTTTTTTTATGCTGAATTTATTTCAGCATCTCTC
>JANQTQ010000203.1 GCA_030731625.1 Polaribacter sp.
ATTGAGAAACTCCTAAAGCATTCATTTTTTCCCAATCATCTGGTTTTGAATAATTAGGAATAACCATTCCGTTTGTAACTACCACTCTTGGTGCATTTTTATTTGATGGAAATAAACCCATTGGATGGCCAGAAAACATCGTTAAAGTTTGTTTGTCTGTCATTTCTGACAAATATTGCATCGTTAATAAATATTGTGCCCAGTTCTGGAAAACAGCTCCATTTCCACCATAGGTAATTAATTCATCTGGATGTTGAGCAACTGCATCGTCTAAATTATTCTGAATCATTAACATAATTGCTTTTGCTTGTTCTGATTTTCCTGGATATTCTGCAATATCTCTAGCATACATTTTATAAGTTGGTCTAAAACGATACATATAAATACGACCGTATTTTTCTAACTCATCAGCAAATTCCAATAACAATTCATCGTGATGTTTTTCATCAAAATAACGCAAGGCATTTCTTAACGCTAATTTCTTTTCATCCGCAGATAAAATATCTTTCCTTTTTGGCGCGTGATTTATAGATACATCGTACGCTCTTTTTGGAGGTAGCTTCGTTGGAATTCCTTGTTGAATTTGTTCTTGAAAAGTCATGTTAACAGTTTAAAAAATGTTAATTTAACAAATATATTTATAATTTAGAAATCTTATTTTAAATAACAATAAAGTTTTACTATATATTTTAAGATTATCGTAAATTGCACGTCTAAAATCTAACATTTATTACGAATGGAACAAATTACACCTTACAAACCTCAACATAAAGTACGAATTGTAACCGCGGCTTCACTTTTTGATGGTCATGATGCCTCTATCAATATCCTGCGCAGAATTATTCAAGCTACAGGCGTAGAAGTTATTCATTTAGGACATGACAGAAGTGTTGAAGAAGTGGTAAACTGCGCCATTCAAGAGGATGTAAATGCCATTGCAATGACTTCTTATCAAGGAGGACACAATGAGTATTTTAAATATATGTATGATTTGTTGCAAGAAAAAGGCGCCGGACATATTAAAATATTTGCTGGTGGTGGCGGTGTAATTCTTCCGGAAGAAATTAAAGATTTGATGGAGTATGGAATTACAAGAATTTATTCTCCTGATGATGGACGTTCTCTTGGTTTACAAGGAATGATAAATGATTTAATCAAAAAAAGCGAACAAGCCCACCCTAACCTTCCCGAAGGGAAGAAACTCCAATCAAGCTCAAAAAAAAATGGAAAAGTTTGCAATGAAGATGGAGATTGGTTGCTCGAATTAGGTAGTGAGAAGGTTTTAGAAAATTTAAAAAAGAAAGATATAAATACTATTGCAAGATTAATTTCGCTTGCAGAAAATAATCATAAAGATTTCGACAAAATTTTCAACAAAGATTGGAACTCCTCCCCTTCGGGGAGGTTGGGAGGGGCTCCTGTTTTAGGAATCACAGGTACTGGTGGCGCAGGAAAATCTTCATTGGTTGATGAATTAGTCCGTCGTTTTTTAATTGATTTTCCAGAAAAAAAAGTTGGTTTAATTTCTGTTGATCCTTCAAAAAGAAAAACAGGTGGCGCACTTTTAGGCGATAGAATTCGTATGAATGCTATTCATAATGACCGTGTTTATATGCGTTCTTTGGCTACTCGTCAGTCTAATTTGGCTTTGTCTAAGCATGTAAATGAAGCGATTGAAGTTTTAAAAGCGGCTGAATTCGATTTGATTATTTTAGAAACATCCGGAATTGGGCAATCTGATACAGAAATTATAGAACATTCTGATACTTCTTTATATGTAATGACGCCAGAATTTGGTGCAGCAACACAATTAGAAAAGATTGACATGCTAGATTTTGCTGATTTAGTTGCCATTAATAAGTTTGATAAACGTGGCGCTTTAGATGCAGTTAGAGATGTGAAAAAACAATATATGCGCAACAACAATTTGTGGCATATTCATATGGATGACATGCCTGTTTATGGCACCATTGCATCGCAATTTAATGATCCAGGAATGAATACGTTGTACAAACGTATTATGGATAAAATAGTTGAAAAAACTGGAGCTGATTTAAAATCGACTATGGAAATTACCAAAGAAATGTCTGAAAAGATCTTTGTAATTCCGCCAAGTAGAGTTCGTTATTTATCAGAAATTGCAGAAAATAATAGAGCGTATGATACTAAAGTTGATGAACAGGTTGTGGTTGCTCAAAAATTATACGGAATTCATCAAACGATAGAATCAATCGTACATTCATCCGTAGAAATTATTAAAACAGGTTTAGATGAAGATGAGATTCTGAAACAAGTTCAGAATGACGATACTCAATTTGTGAAATTGCTTATTGCACAATTTGAAAAAGTAAAACTAAAATTCGATCCTCTTAATTGGGAAATCATTTTAAACTGGCAAGAGAAAGTTCAGAAATACAAAGACCCAATTTACACGTTTAAAGTTCGTGATAAAGAAATCAATATAGAAACACATAGCGAATCACTATCACATTCTCAAATACCTAAAATTGCGTTGCCAAAATATAAAGCTTGGGGAGATTTATTACGCTGGAATTTACAAGAAAATGTTCCTGGAGAATTCCCTTTTGCAGCTGGTTTGTATCCGTTTAAAAGAACAGGAGAAGACCCCACAAGAATGTTTGCTGGCGAAGGTGGCCCAGAAAGAACAAACAGACGTTTTCATTATGTAAGTTTAGGAATGGATGCAAAAAGACTTTCTACCGCTTTTGATTCTGTTACTTTATATGGAAATGACCCTGGTAAAAGACCAGATATTTATGGGAAGATTGGAAATGCAGGAGTTTCTATTTGTTGTTTGGATGATGCTAAAAAACTATATTCTGGTTTTGATTTAA
>JANQTQ010000204.1 GCA_030731625.1 Polaribacter sp.
GTGCTATTTTGGTTTCTTTGAAAAAAAGTAGTCTGCAAAATTGTTTCCCTAAAAGTTTGTGCTTTTGTATGATTTCTTTTCTAATTTGTTTGTGCGCATTAGAGCTGCCAAACAACACACCATCGGGTACAATTACCGCACATCTACCTCCGGGTTTTAACATCCGTAGCATTAACCCTAAAAAGAGCAGTTCTGTTTTTTTAGATTTTACGGTTTTTAAGATGGAGTTTTCTACCGCATCATAATCTAAACTCCCTTTAAACGGCGGATTCGCTAAAATTAGCGAGTATTTATTTCTGATATCGCCAGCACTTTCGCTTAGTGCATCATTCTTTAGTAACTTAGGACTTTCGATGCCGTGCAATTGCAGGTTCATTGCCCCAATACGAATCATGGTATCATCAATCTCTACCCCATTAAACATTTCGTTATTAAAATGATCTCTAAAAGATTTCTCTAAAAACCAGTCTTCATGGTTTTCTCTAAAATATTCTCCTGCCGCCACTAAAAACCCCGCAGTACCCGATGACGGATCGCAAATAACATCGTCCTTTTTAGGTTGCGTCATGTCCACCATCATTTTAATGATGTGTCTTGGCGTTCTAAACTGTCCGTTTGTACCTGCGGATGCAATTTTAGAGAGCATGTACTCGTACAAATCTCCTTTGGTATCTCTATCGTTCATGTTTATTTTATCAATGAGCTGCACCACTTGATCTAACAATCTTGGTGTAGCAATGATAAAGTTGGCTTTGCTCATAAACTCGGCAAAAACGCCGCCCGTTGTACCTACTTGTTTCATGTGGTCAAAAACGGTCATGTTGGTTACCATTGGTTTGGTAAATACATCAAACATGCTTTGTGGGTCTTTGTTTTTAAAGGAGCTCCATCGTAATTCTTTTTGTGCCGATGAGAAAATTTCATTCTGAATAGGAATGCCCACGGTATTGGCTTTTTTCTCTTCTAATAGTTGACGCTCGTCTAATCTTCTAATAAATAGCAAGTAGGTAAACTGCTCTATCACAGATAAGGGGTTCGAGATTCCGCCTGTCCAAAAGGCATCCCAAATTTTATCTACTTGTGATTTTAATTCTCCAGTAATCATATATGTTGTTTGTGGTTTGTACACTTTTAGGTAAAACTATCCCAAAACTTTGTGAGGGTTTATAGCATCAACCTAAAAGAGTCGCAATTTTTGATAAATGTAAGAAAACTGGGGGATTTACCTATAAGTATTTAAGTAGAATTCATACAAAATAAAAAAGCTTTGTATTTTTAGTACAAAGCTTTTTTAGGATTTGAGATATCATCTATACATAATAGGCTATTTATGGTGCAGTAGCCTTATACATCGTAGCAAAACTTGATGAAGAAATACTGTAATTACTTTCTGCGGATAAAAAAGCAGCTTGTCCTTTCTTTAAAACTAAAGAAACAGCTCCTTCAGAAACTTCAGCTTCTCCTTCAATAACAATTAGAACTTGCGCTGTTTGTGCTATTGATTGGTATTTAGCTTCTGAATGAAGTAGTATCTGACTCAATTCAAAATCTGGTGCAGGACTTTTATAGATACGTTCTAGACCATCTTCTTGCAATTCTCCTAACATAATAGTAGGATGCGTTTCTTCAAAAACAACATGTTTTAACAACTCAGGCACATCTACATGTTTGGGCGTTAAACCACCTCGTAAAACGTTATCAGAATTCGCCATTAATTCCATATTCTGACCTTCTAAATAGGCGTGAGGAATACCAGCATCTTGAAAAACCGCTTCTCCTTTATGTGCCTTTACGATATTAAAAAAGTAAATAGAATAAATTCCTTTATCTAAAATAGTGGTGTCTTCGGCAGCATCTACTGCTTTTGCAGCCCAATATCCTGGGTTGGTTCTATCTAATGTACCCGCTTTGTACAATGGTAATAACCGATCTACTAAAGGTTGTAATGTTTTATTAGTTTCTTCAACAGTTTGCTCCATTACTTGCTTGTAAAGACCAAAATATCCTTTGTCTTCAAAAACAGTGACAAGAGAATTGAATTCTGGAATCGTTTTTAAAACCTGAATCAACTTCTCTTTTGGTAAAAAACCATGTAACAACCAAAACTCACTAAGAGCCACCATTATTTCTGGCTTGTGGTTATCATCTTTATAATTTCTATTGAATGCGTTTAAAGGAATTCCTTGTTCATTTTCGAATTTAAATCCTTTTTCTGCTTCTATTTTAGAAGGATGCACCTGAATAGACAACATATCGTTCACATCTAACACCTTGAATAAAAAAGGCAATCGACCAAATTTATCAGCAATTTTAGTTCCTAACACCTTGGTAAGATTTGCATTTAAATAGGCGTCTAAAGGTGTATTACCTGCGGATGATTCTAACATAGAAGGCGCATTTACATGCGCTCCAAGCCAATATTCGGCTCTTGGTTCCTCACTTACTTGCTCACCTAATAATTCAGAAATATATGTAGTTCCTCCCCAAGCATAATTTTGAATTTTTCCTTTTAATCTATATATTTTATCTGTCATGTCTTTAACTTTCTATGTTATAAGTCTTCAAATTTAGTTTTACTTTTTAAAAATACTAAATTATTTTAATAAACTTTTTTTATATCTATTCGGAATTTTCTTCAAAGATATTCGTTTTATAAAAATGGTGTACCCAGAAGTGTCCCTAAAAAAGGTTTACATTGATGCATAAAATGATGGATGCATACTATTAAAAAGGAAGCGAAGTACGTTAACCCTTACAAAACCTATAGAAAACAAAAAAGCCTCACATTTCTGTGAAGCTTTAAGTGAGCCCTGGAGGATTCGAACCTCCGACCGCCTCCTTAGAAGGGAGGTGCTCTATCCAACTGAGCTAAGAGCCCGTAGTTTTTAAGTTGCTACGACAACTTTGGTCGGGGTGGCAGGATTCGAACCTGCGACCTCCTCGTCCCAAACGAGGCGCGATAACCGGGCTACGCTACACCCCGAACTAAAATTAAATTTGCGGAGAGACAGGGACTCGAACCCTGGCGACAGTCACCCGTCGACAGATTAGCAATCTGCTCCATTACCGCTCTGGCACCTCTCCTTAATTTTAGAACTTATTCGCACTTCTTTAAAATTGCGAGTGCAAATGTAATATTCAAAAATCAATTTACCAAATAGTTTTTCAGTTATTTTTGCTTTTTTATTCTGGGTACTCTACTCTTAAATGATAAATATTCATTAACTTCTTCTTAATCACTTTTTTAATTACTTTTATATCTCTAAAGGTAATATCAGAATTTAAAAATTGATTATCTGCCATCTGTTTATCAATAATTTTATCAATTAAATCGCTAATTGTTTGCGCCGTGGGTACTTTGATACTTTTTGAGGCTGCTTCTGCAGAATCGCACATCATTAAAATGGCAGTTTCTTTAGAAAACGGAATGGGACCTTGGTATTGAAATTTTTTAATATCAACAATTGTATCTGGGTTTAAATCTTGCTCTTTTTTATAAAAATAATAGGTTGAAGTCGTTCCATGATGTGTTCTAATAAAATCGATTATCCTATCTGGTAAATTGTGCTTTTTGGCTAATTCGACTCCTTTAATAACATGATCTGTAATTATTTTAGAGCTATCTCTCGCTGATAAATCATTGTGCGGATTTACACCAGTAGATTGATTTTCTACAAAATACATAGGATTTAGCATTTTACCAATATCATGATACAGTGCCCCGGTTCTAACCAACATAGAGTTTGCTCCTATTTCGTTCGCTGCCGCTTCTGCTAAATTAGCAACTTGCATAGAGTGCTGAAAAGTACCTGGCGCTTTTTCATTTAATTCTCTTAAAAGCTTTGTATTTGTGTTTGATAATTCTAAAAGAGTTACATCAGACACCAACCCAAAAACCTTTTCATACATATAAATTAATATCAATGATAAAAAGGATAATAAACCGTTTGCACCAAAAAGCATAAAATAATCCCAGTTTATTTGAGAAGCATTCCCTTCTTTTATGATAGAAAACGCAAAATACGTAATCATATAAATGATGGTAATTTGCGCAACCGAAATAAACAAATTGGCTCTTTTGTACAATTCTGAAACTGTTAATATAGTAACGATACCAGCAATAATATGTAAATAAATAAACTCGAAACTATTTGGCACAATATACCCTAAAAGTAAAACGGTTAACACATGCACAAACAAGCCTAAACGTGCATCAAAAAAAGCTTTTAAAATAATTGGCAATACACTTAAAGGAACAACATATAAATAATCTGGATTGTATTTTATAACCAAGGTTTGTATAAAAATCATGGCAAATACGTTAAAAAAGATAAAAGTTACTTTTGTATTGTTTTGAAAAATTTCTTGTCTATTTTTATGTAAAAACAAGAGTAACATCAACAAGGCTAATGCAACTAATATGGTATATCCAGAAACGATCCAGTTATAATTAGAATCTGTCCAAACTTTAGACTCAAAATCACTTTTTAAAGAATTTAAAATAGCTAATTTTCTACCTTCAACAATATCTCCTTTTAATATAATTAATTCATCCGCAGTTACTTTACCTCTCGTATAAGAAATATGATTGATCTCGTTATCTATTATTTTTTCGGTATAAACATTGTCATACGTTACGTTTGGTTTTATTAGGCTTGCTAATAAGTTTAAAACTTGTTTTTGCCCATAAGTATGAGGTTCTCTCGCTAAACTTGAATTGATAATATTTAAAACATTTTTAGACGTTAATAGGTTTTTGAATACTACATCGTGCACTTCCGAATCTTTTATAAGTGCAATAATTTCATCTTTTTTAAACGTACTACCTTCACTCAACTCCTCTAAAAAACCAAAGGCATACACATTATCTATAACCTGCTCCCCTATTGTTTTTAACTTTTTAATTTCTCCTCTAGATAAGGAATCTGTTGGTTTGATTAAAGAAATTCTATTAAAAAAACTTAACTTTACTGATGGATAAACAGAAGTGTCGTATTGAAAATATTTCTTTAAATTAGACTCAATATCCTTTTTTTCTAGGCTAATTTCTTCGGCTGTTTTTTGAATAGCAAAATCAAAAGGCGCATATAAATTATCGTATTTCCATAATTGTCCATTATTAAAGTCGTATTTAAATTGGCCGCCCTTTGGAAATAAATATACGATGGCTACAGTGGTCGTTAAAAATAATAGCACCTTATAAATAAAGGTATTATTTCTGTAGATTTTATTTATAAATTCACTCATTCGTGTTTGTGTTATGATAGCAAACTTACAGTAAAATTATGAAGCTTTAAAATTACATATCTAATAAGATTTCAATTTGATTATATTTGGTTATTTTAGCCATCTATTAGAATTATAAAAGAAACAAGGTATCGCGTATGAAAGATGTTGTAATTGTATCTGTAGCAAGAACCCCTATAGGTAGTTTTATGGGTAGTTTATCTTCAATTCCTGCTCAAATTTTAGGAGCAACAGCTATAAAAGGAGCTTTAGCAAAAATTAGCTTAAACCCTAATTTAGTTGATGAAGTTTTTATGGGGAATGTAGTTTCTGCTGGTTTGGGCCAAGCGCCTGCAAGACAAGCAGCAATTCATGCTGGTATTCCAGATACCGTGCCTTGTACAACAGTAAATAAAGTGTGTGCCTCTGGTATGAAAGCAATTATGTTAGCTGCACAAGCAATAGCATTAGGTGATGCTGATATTGTAATCGCTGGCGGAATGGAAAACATGAGTTCTATACCTCATTATCATCATGCTAGAAATGGGGCTAAATTTGGACCAATTACTCTAGAAGATGGTATGCAAAAAGACGGTTTGGTAGATGCTTACAACAACGTTGCCATGGGTGTATGTGCAGATGAATGTGCTACAGAATATGGTTTTACGAGAGAAGATCAAGATGCATTTGCAATTCAATCTTACCAAAGATCTTCTAAAGCTTGGAGCGAAGGTAAATTTGCTGATGAAATTGTACCCGTAACTATTCCTCAAAGAAAAGGAGATCCAATTATTTTTTCTGAAGATGAAGAGTATAAAAACGTGTTTATTGAAAAAATACCTGCATTAAGAGCTGCTTTTACAAAAGACGGAACGGTAACAGCGGCTAACGCATCTACAATAAATGATGGTGGTGCTGCCTTAGTTTTAATGTCTGCAGAAAAAGCTGCTGAATTAAACATAAAACCGATTGCTAAAATTTTAAGTTATGCGGATGCTGCTCATGAACCAAAATGGTTTACAACTGCACCAGCTAAAGCATTACCAAAAGCATTGGCAAAAGCGAATATTACGTTGGATGATGTAGATTATTTTGAATTAAATGAGGCTTTCTCTATTGTTGGTTTGGCAAATATGAAAATCTTAAACCTTACTGATAAAAATGTAAATGTAAATGGCGGTGCTGTTTCTTTAGGGCATCCTTTGGGAGTTTCTGGAGCAAGAATTGTAATTGCCTTAACTTCTATTTTAAAACAAAATAACGCCAAAATTGGTGCTGCTGCAATTTGTAATGGTGGTGGTGGTGCAAGTGCTATGGTTATTGAAAAAATTTCTTAAATCTCAAAACTCACAACTTGTTATACGGTATTTGTAACCTTAGTATAGTTGCTTTAAGAGCTGAAGCCTCTGAGCGATCAGAAATGACAAGTCAATTGTTATTTGGTGATCATTTTACCATACTTGAAAAAGATAAATATTGGAGTAAAATACGCATAACGTTTGATCATTTTGAAGGTTATATAGACAACAAACAATTTGAAGAAATTCCTGAAGATTTTTATCAAAAGTTAACCTTTAGAGACGCCGTATTTTCTGGTGAAATTATCGACTTTATTGCAAGTAATACCAACGATTTAATTACAATTCCTTTAGGTTCTAGACTCCCTTATTTTACAAAAAATGAATTTTTTTTTAACAATAAAAAGTTTATCTATGACGGAACAGTATTTAGTGGTATACAAGACAAATCAGAAATTATACAAAAAGCATTTGCGTATATAAACACCCCTTTTTTATGGGGAGGTAAAACTCCTTTTGGTATTGATTGTTCTGGTTTTACACAAATGGTTTATAAACTTTGTGGATATAAATTGTATAGAAATGCCAAGCAACAAGCAACTCAAGGCGAAGTTTTAAGTTTTATTGAAGAAAGTGAACCAGGTGATTTAGCTTTTTTTGATAATGAAGAAGGAGATATTATACATGTTGGCATCATTTTAAAAGATTATCATATTATACACGCGCATGGTAAAGTTAGAATTGATACTCTAGATCACAGTGGGATTTTTAATGCAGATTTACAAAAACATACACACAAGCTTAGAATTATTAAAAAGTTAATATAAAAAAAACCGAAACTTTAAAAGTTTCGGTTTTTTTATTTGATTGAAAGTACAATTATTGTTCTCTCATTTTTTTATAAATAGGTCTTAAAACGTCTGCTTTTTCATTCATTCTTAAGATATCATAGATATTTAAAAGAGATTTTACAGTCTCTTCTGTTCTTTTTATTTCATCTGCTTTTTCTAAATATGGTAAAGCTTTTCTGTATAAATCTTTTTGCTTAATTTCTAACTCATCATATTTTTTAATGTTAGATAAGTTTTGATTCATTTCTGTAACAATTGCTTGTTCACCAGATAAAATGGTAATGGCTAAATTCATGTAAGCGTCTCCATAATCTGGTTTTAATTCGATTGCTTTTTTATAATATTTAATTGCCTCTTCAGTCTTTTTCTCATTAGCATTTACAACACCTAAATTATAAAACAACGTTGGATTTGTTGGATCTAATTCAACAGCTTCTTGCATTAATACACCAAACTTGTCCATTTGCTCTAATTTAATATATAATTGAGCCTCATTTAATAATAAGTTTAAATCTTTAGGATTAGACTTTCTTGCTTCTTTTATAGCAACAATTGCCTCATCCGTTTTACCTTGATTTATTAAAATATAACTAATATTTTTAATAATTTCACCTTGCTTAGATTCAGACGATTTTTCAGTTGGATTGATATAGTTACCAAACTTAACCATCGCATCTCTATTAGATTTACTATCTAAATCCTCTTCAACTCCAGTTTCTTTATTTACAGCAAAATACTCTGTTGTAATACCAGTATATCCTACAGTTTGCAATTCTTTATAATATGCTAAAGAAGCATCATATTCTTTTGCTAACGAAGCACTTACCGCTGCATTGAATAAAAATGATGTATCTGCAGGACTTAATTTATACGTTAAATAAAAGTTTTCTGCTGCATTTTTATAATCCTTATCATCATTATAAAGTTTAATAGCATTCGTAGAAACGAATTTAATTAAATCATTTAATTTAGGTTGTGCATCTTTAGTGTACTTAGATTTGCCTATTTCTTTTTCATAAGCAAATAAGTTATTGTAAGCTTCTGCAGCTTTTGTTACATCAGACTTACCATAAGCTTGTCCTTTTACAAAATAATACTGAGCTTTATATTTAGCATCCATCGTAGCTTCTGTACCTTCTAAAGTTAAGATAATCTCTTTAGCTGTTTTAAAGTCATCCTTTTTAAGTGCTTTTTCAGCAGCCTTTAGTTCGTCTTTTTGTGCAAATGCTCCAATGGTCATCAATCCAAGAGAAAGTGCTAAAATTTGTTTTTTCATTTTAATGAGTGTTTAATTTAATTTATTGATTATTCTTGATTATTATTATCGTTTTCAATTTCCGTGCCATTATCGATTTCTTCATCAGTATAAACATCAGAATCTTCTTCATCTACTTCTTCTTCGTGCACAACTTTAGCCACAGCTGCAATGCTATCATCCGCCTTAATATTTATTAAACGAACACCCTGTGTTGCACGCCCCATAATGCGTAAATCTTCTACTGCCATTCTAATAGTAAGACCCGATTTATTAATAATCATTAAATCATTAGAATCATCTACATTTTTAATAGCTACTAATTCTCCTGTTTTTTCAGAGATATTTAAAGTTTTAACTCCTTTACCACCTCTATTTGTTATTCTGTAATCTTCAACACTAGAGCGTTTTCCATATCCTTTTTCTGAAACGACCAAAATATCTGTTTCTGTATCATTTACAGCAACCATACCAATAACTTCATCTTTATCGTGTTGCAAAGTAATACCTCTTACACCCGATGCTGTTCTACCCATTGGTCTTGTTTTTGCTTCTTCGAAACGAATAGATTTACCAGATTTTAACGCTAACATTACTTGGCTATTACCATTTGTTAACTTCGCTTCTAATAATTCATCACCCTCTTTAATGGTGATGGCGTTAATTCCGTTTAATCTTGGTCTAGAATATTGCTCTAAAGAAGTCTTTTTAACTTGACCTTTTTTAGTAGCCATAATTACATAATGATTATTTACGTACTCTTCGTCTTTTAAATCTTCTGTAACTAAAAATGCTTTTACGCTATCGTCTTGTTCTATATTAATAAGGTTTTGCATTGCTCTACCTTTGGTATTTTTACCACCTTCTGGAATTTCGTAAACTCGCATCCAAAATACCTTTCCTTTTTGGGTAAAGAACATCATATATTGATGATTTGTACCTACAAATAAATGTTCTAAGAAATCTTCATTTCTAGTAGTTGCTCCTTTTTGACCTCTACCTCCTCTATTTTGAACTTTATATTCATCTAGATTTGTACGTTTTAAATAGCCTGCATTAGAAATAGTAACCACCACTTTTGTATCAGGAATCATATCTTCTATGCGCATGTCTCCACCTGCATATTCAATTACAGATCTACGCTCATCACCATATTTCTCTTTAATATGAATTAACTCATCTGTTATAATTTGATAACGTCTAGGTTCGTTTACCAAAATATCTTTTAAGTCTGCAATGGTTAACATAATTTCGTCGTACTCTGCTCTTAATTTATCTTGTTCTAAACCAGTTAACTGACGCAAACGCATTTCTACAATTGCTTTTGCTTGAATTTCAGATAATTCAAAACGTGCAATTAAGCTTTCTCTTGCTTCGTCTGCATTAGAAGAAGCTCTAATAATTCTAATTACTTCATCAATATTATCAGAAGCAATAATTAATCCTTCTAAAATATGCGCTCTCGCCTCTGCTTTCTTTAAATCAAATTCTGTTCTACGAACAATTACCTCATGTCTGTGTTCTACAAAATAATGAATTAATTGTTTTAAGTTTAATTGCTCTGGTCTACCATTCACTAAAGCAATATTGTTAACACTAAATGAAGATTGTAATTGTGTATATTTATAAAGTTTGTTTAAAACGATATTAGGAATTGCATCTCGTTTTAAGATATAAACAATACGCATACCATTTCTATCAGACTCATCTCTAATATTAGCAATACCTTCTAATTTCTTTTCATTTACAAGTTCAGCAGTTTTTTTAATCATTTCTGCTTTGTTCACTTGGTACGGAATTTCTGTAACGATAATACATTCACGCCCTTTTACCTCTTCGATAATGGCTTTTGCACGCATTACAATTCGTCCACGACCTGTATGAAAAGCTTCTCTTACGCCATCATACCCATAAATAGTTCCTCCTGTAGGAAAATCTGGCGCGGTTACATGTTGCATTAATTCATCAATCTCAATATCTCTATTTTCGATATAGGCAATAGTACCATTTATAACTTCTGTTAAGTTATGAGGTGCCATATTTGTAGCCATACCTACAGCAATACCAGAAGCTCCATTTACTAATAAATTAGGAATTCTTGTGGGTAAAACGGTTGGTTCTTGTAAAGTATCATCAAAATTTAAACGGTGATCAACGGTATCTTTTTCAATATCAGCTAACATATCTTCTGATATTTTTTGCATTCTAACCTCTGTATAACGCATTGCTGCCGGAGAATCTCCATCTACAGAACCAAAGTTACCTTGCCCATCTACCATCATATAACGCACACTCCAAGGTTGTGCCATTCTCACCATTGAATCGTAAACAGAAGTATCTCCATGTGGGTGAAACTTACCTAATACCTCTCCAACAATTCTTGCAGATTTTTTATACGCTCCTGTAGCTTTAATTCCTAGCTCGTGCATACCAAATAATACCCTTCTATGTACTGGTTTTAAACCATCTCTTACATCTGGTAATGCTCTTGAAACAATTACAGACATTGAATAATCAATGTATGCAGCCTTCATCTGATCTTCAATGTTAATAGGAATTAACTTTTCTCCCTCTACCATATATATTTAATTAGTATTTATTCAAATTTTTAAAACAAGGCAAGATACTAATTCTTACAGTATTTACAAAGGTTTTAGCTTTTGTAATTATTTGAGTTATCAACATTTTATTATAAATTTTAACACCTTTTTATTTGCTTGATTTCCAAGAGTTTTCTACCTTGTTCAAACATAGTCAAACTGTCAGTTTTTATTGTAATGGCATGTTTTTTGTAATTATTTATAAAAAAAAGTACTAAATTTACATCAATATAGAAAGAAATATGGACGATAATTTTTCACCAAAGGTTAGAGATGTAATCACTTTTAGTAAAGAAGAAGCTTTAAGATTAGGGCACGAATTTATTGGAACTGAGCATTTGTTATTAGGTTTAATTAGAAAAGGAGACGGTAAAGCAATTGAAATTTTAACAGCATTTAATGTTGATTTAAATTTATTGCGCAGAAGACTCGAACTTTTAAACCCGTCGAACCCTTCACTAATAGATAGCACAGACAAACCTAGTTTAAGCTTAACTAGACAAGCAGAAAAGGCGTTAAAAACAACTTTTTTAGAAGCTAAATTGTACCAAAGTGAGGCAATTGACACAGCACATTTGTTATTGTGTATTTTAAGAAACGAAAACGACCCAACAACAAAGTTGATTCAAAAATATCATGTAAATTATGATGAAGCAAAAGCTTTATACAAACAATTACATGTAGACAATACGGAAGCCGATTTGCCATCTAACCCAATTGCAGAAACACCATCTGATGATGATGATGACTATGCATCAGATAGCTCTAACCCTTTTGATCAACCTCAAAAAGGAAAAACAGTTAAGAAATCGAAAACACCAGTTTTAGATAATTTTGGTAGAGATTTAACCGATTTAGCAGAAAAAGGTAAATTAGACCCGGTTGTAGGTAGACAAAAAGAAATTGAGCGTGTTTCTCAAATTTTAAGCCGTAGAAAGAAAAACAATCCAATGTTAATTGGAGAACCCGGAGTTGGTAAATCTGCCATAGCAGAAGGTTTGGCGTTGCGAATTGTAGAACGAAAAGTTTCTAGAATTTTATTTGACAAACGCATTGTTTCTCTAGATTTAGCGAGCTTAGTTGCCGGTACAAAATATCGTGGTCAGTTTGAAGAACGCATGAAAGCCTTAATGAATGAACTTGAAAAAAATGATGATATCATTTTATTTATTGATGAAATTCACACGATTGTTGGTGCTGGTGGAGCAACAGGTTCTTTAGATGCTTCAAACATGTTAAAACCTGCTTTGGCAAGAGGTGAAATACAATGTATTGGTGCTACAACTTTAGATGAGTTTAGAACAAATATCGAAAAAGATGGCGCGTTAGAACGTCGTTTTCAAAAGGTAATTGTAGATCCTACATCTGTAGAAGAAACGATTCAAATTTTACAAAATATTAAGAGCAAATACGAAGAACATCATCATGTAAATTACACAGATGATGCTATTGAAGCTTGTGTAAAATTAACGAATAGATACATGACAGATCGTTATTTACCAGACAAAG
>JANQTQ010000205.1 GCA_030731625.1 Polaribacter sp.
TCAGAGTTAAAAGAAATGGTTTCTAATCAGAAATTTGGAGAGGCATCAGCAACTGTTGTTATTGAAGAATTTTTAAAAGGAATAGAATTGTCTGTTTTTGTTTTAACAGATGGTAAAAACTATAAAATTTTACCTTCGGCAAAAGATTACAAAAGAATTGGTGAAGGAGATACTGGCTTAAATACGGGCGGAATGGGAGCAATTTCTCCTGTGCCATTTGCAGATGAAGCTTTCTTACATAAAGTAGAAGAATTGGTTGTAAAACCAACAATTGCCGGTTTACTAAAAGACGGAATTGATTATAGAGGTTTTATTTTCATTGGATTAATGAACGATAATGGAAATCCTTCTGTGGTTGAATACAATGTAAGAATGGGAGATCCAGAAACTGAGGTTGTGTTGCCAAGAATAGAGTCAGATTTATTTGAGTTATTTGAAGGTGTTGCAAATCAAACTTTACATGAAAAATCTTTTTCGGTAACAGATAAAACTGCAACAACTGTAATGCTAGTTGCTGGTGGATATCCAGAAGCATACGAGAAAAACAATGAAATTACAGGTTTTGACGCTGTTGATGAATCTATTGTTTTCCATGCGGGAACTGCTTTAAAGGACGGTAAAGTACTTACAAATGGAGGAAGAGTTATGGCAATAACTTCTTTAGGAGATACAATAGAAGGAGCTTTAGAAAAAAGCTATAGAAGCATCAATAAAATCCATTTTGATAAAATGAATTATAGAAAAGATATTGGTTTCGATTTGGTATAGTTTTAGAATTACCTTGCTTTTTCAAGAGTAAAAGAAAATTCAGAACCCTTGCCGTACGTACTTTTTAGAAAGATATTTTCATCATGTGCTTCAACGATGTGCTTTACAATAGAAAGGCCTAAGCCAGAGCCACCTTGTTCTCTAGATCTGCTTTGGTCAACTCTGTAAAAACGTTCAAATAACCTTGGAAGATGTGCTTTTTTTATCCCTTCTCCATCATCAATTACTTTGATAATAAATTTTTGAGTGTTATAATTTTCTACGCCAACAATAGTTGTACCATTGGGTTTTCCGTATTTTATAGAATTAACGACTAAATTAATTAATACCTGTTCAATTTTTTCAACATCTCCTCTTACAAAAAAAGGAAACTCATAAATTTTATCAAAACGGATAGAGATATTTCTCTTTTTCGCCTTCATTTCTAATAAATCAAACACATTTTGTATTAATTCGAGAATATTAAAAACCTCAATATTTATTTCTAATCCATCGTTTTCTAATTTAGCAATCATATCTAAATCTTTAACAACAGCAACCAATCTTTCTACACCTTTATTTGCTCTGTCTAAATACTTCATCCGTATTTGTTTGTCATTTACAGCGCCTTCTAATAAAGTTAAAATATAACCTTGTACCGTAAAAAGAGGTGTTTTTAATTCGTGGGCTACATTTCCTAAAAAATCACGTCTAAAAGAATCCCTTTCGGTTAAACTTTTTATTTCTAAGCGTTTGCCTTCAACAAATTTTTCCATTTTTTTAGATATTTTATCAATATCTGTAGTGGCAGATTCTCGTTTAAGATCACTTACATTTAAGATAGAAACATCTTCGTATATTTTTTTTAAGCGTCTGTATATAAAGTGTTCGGCTCTATACTGAGTAATAAAAAAAGAAATTAAAAAAAGTGAAATTATAGAAACTATAATAGTAATAACTCCCAGTTGTTTACTAATAAAGATATAAGAAATTGCAGCAATCCCAACAGAAAGCAAAGTTAAATATATCGAAGACCAAAGGGCGTATGTATATGTTTTTTTTAATTTCAGCATTGTATTATCTATTCTGCGCCTTCTAAAACAAATTTGTAGCCAACGCCTTTAACAGTCTTAAAATGGTCATCTCCTATTTTTTCGCGTAGTTTTCTAATATGAACATCAATAGTTCTTCCGCCAACAACTACTTCATTACCCCAAACGGTGTCTAAAATTACTTCTCTTTTAAATACTTTACCTGGTTTAGAAGTTAATAACGAAAAAAGTTCAAATTCTTTTCTAGGTAATGCTATTTTTTTACCAGCTTTATAAACTACATATTCTTCTCTATCAATAATGATGTCACCAATTTTAAGAGAATGTTCATTGTCTTTTTCAGTTTTTAATCTTCTTAATAAAGATTTTACTTTACTTACTAAAACTTTAGGTTTAATAGGTTTTGTAATATAGTCATCAGCACCAGCTTCGAAACCTGCTACTTGTGAGTAATCTTCTCCTCTTGCTGTAAAAAATGTAATAATTACATTTTCTAAAGATTTAATTTTTCTAATTTTTTCACAAGCTTCTATGCCATCCATTTCTGGCATCATAATATCTAGTAAAATTAAATGAGGAATATTTTTTTTTGCAGATTTAATAGCTTGTAGTCCATTTTCTGCTGTAAAAATTTGATATCCTTCATTTTTAAGATTATACCCAACAATTTCAAGAATGTCTGGTTCATCATCAACCAATAAAATTTTAATGTCGCTTTTATTCATATTTTTATTAAGTCAAGTACCAAAAATACAGATAATTCTATTATAAATATAGGTTATTAACAATCATTTAATCTTAGAGAATTTACTTTACTTTTTGGTAACATTGAAATATTCTGAAAAAAGGATAGTTACTTTTATTAAATTAACAATTAATTAATTTTTAAAAAAGCAAAAAGGCATTTTAATTTTTTTAAATTTGATGCTTAACCATTTAAATTTTATAATATGAAAAAAAATTACATTTTTACTTTATTATTTATTCTTACAGCTTTTGTTTCATTCGGACAAACAACTGTATTTTCTGAATCTTTTGAAACAG
>JANQTQ010000206.1:0-1477 GCA_030731625.1 Polaribacter sp.
AAAGCTCGTGGAAAACATGTTCTTTTATTGATAGAAAAACATCAAAAAACTCGTTTATAACTCTATTGAAATCCGTATTTTTGCAATTCATAAAAGAATATAATGAACTTGACACAATTAAATGCCATTTCTCCAATTGATGGGCGTTATCGAAATAAAATCTCAAAACTTGCAAACTACTTTTCTGAAGAAGCGCTTATAAAATACAGAGTTCGTGTAGAAATTGAATATTTTATTGCTTTGTGCGAAATTCCTTTGCCACAATTAGCTGATTTTAACAACGATTTATTTCCTGAATTACGTAAAATTTATATCGATTTTACAACAGAAGATGCACAAAAAATAAAAGATATTGAAAGCATTACAAATCATGATGTAAAAGCTGTTGAATATTTTATCAAAGAAAAATTTGACGCTTTAGGTTTACAAAAACACAAAGAATTTATCCATTTTGGATTAACTTCTCAAGACATCAATAATACTGCAATTCCGCTTTCGATTAAAGAAGCAATGAATGATGTGTATGTTCCTCATTATTTTGAGCTTTTAGAAAAATTACAAGAATTAGTAATTGAATGGAAAGACATTTCTATGTTGGCAAGAACTCACGGTCAGCCAGCATCGCCAACAAGATTAGGAAAAGAAATTGAAGTTTTTGTGGTTCGTTTAAAAGAACAATTTAACTTATTAAATGATATACCAAGTGCTGCTAAATTTGGTGGAGCAACTGGTAATTATAATGCGCATAAAGTTGCATATCCAACAATTGATTGGAAAGAATTTGGAAGTAAATTTGTACAAGAAAAGTTAGGATTACACCATTCTTTTCCAACAACACAAATTGAGCATTATGATCATTTAGCGGCTTTATTTGATACTTTAAAACGTATTAACAATATTATTTTAGATTTAGACAGAGATTTCTGGACCTATGTTTCTACTGATTATTTTAAACAGAAAATTAAAGCTGGCGAAGTTGGTTCTTCTGCAATGCCACATAAAGTAAATCCTATTGATTTTGAAAATTCTGAAGGAAACTTAGGATTGGCAAATGCAATTTTCGAACATTTATCAGCAAAATTACCAGTTTCTAGATTACAGCGAGATTTAACTGATAGCACAGTTTTAAGAAATGTTGGTGTGCCTTTTGGACATACAATTATCGCTTTTACATCAACCTTAAAAGGATTGAATAAATTATTGTTGAACAAACAAAAGTTTGAGGATGATTTAGAAAATAATTGGGCTGTTGTTGCAGAGGCAATTCAGACGATTTTAAGACGTGAGGCGTATCCAAATCCTTATGAAGCTTTAAAAGGATTGACAAGAACGAATGCGAAAATCAATCAAAAATCAATTGCAGATTTTATTGATACTTTAGAGGTTTCATCAGAAATTAAAGCAGAATTAAAAGCAATTACACCATCAAATTATACAGGAATATATCTTACTAAAACAACAAAAGCTATGGTTAATG
>JANQTQ010000206.1:1487-12721 GCA_030731625.1 Polaribacter sp.
GAGAAGATTAGTCTTTATTTTAGTAGGAATTTTAGTTTTAACATCATGTAAATCAGAATTTGAAGATAATTCTGATCGATTTAAATTGGGTGTTTTTGAAATTCCTGCTGGTAAAGGTTTTGTAAAAGAAACGATTATCAGAAAAGATAGTATTCAAATTAGTAAACATGGTAATGAGGTAGATACTTTGTCTATAAAATGGAAAAATAATTTCTTTTATACTTTAAAGTACATCAACCCAAAAAACGACTTACAGAAAGATCCAATGTTTATTCAAATTAATAAAATTCATAAAGATTCTTATGATTTTACTGTGAAAATAGGATTTTCAAAATTTTCAAAAAAAGCAACAATTTATAAAGTAGAATAATTAAGATGGAAATATTTTTACATGCAGATGCTTGGATTGCACTAGTAACATTAACTTTTTTAGAGATTATTTTAGGTATAGATAATATAATTTTCATATCAATAACAGCTAATAAACTGCCTAAAAACCAAATTAGAAAAGCAACCCTTTTAGGTTTGGCTTTAGCAATGATTACTAGAATTTTATTGCTTTTTAGTATTTCTTATTTAATAGCAATGAAAGATCCTTTTTGGGAAGTTGATTTAGGTTGGTTTAAAACGGCATTAACAGGGCAAAGTATTATTTTATTTTTAGGAGGTTTGTTTTTACTCTATAAAAGCACACATGAAATTCGTCAAAAAGTTGAGCATACAAATGAAGATGATGTTCTAAAAACTCCAAAAGTAATTTCGTTTCAGAGCGTTATCATTCAAATTATTTTAATTGATATCGTTTTTTCTTTTGATAGTATTTTAACAGCTGTTGGTATGACAAACGGAATTAATGGCGCTTTATTAATTATGGTTTTTGCCGTAATTATATCGATTTTAATTATGATGGTTTTTGCAAATCCTATCAGTAATTTTGTAAATAATAATCCGACTATACAAATGTTGGCATTGGCTTTTTTAATCTTAATTGGTTTTATGTTAATTACAGAAGGAGCACATTTATCTGAAACAAAAATATTTAACAAAACTGTAGGTGTTATTCCTAAAGGATATTTGTATTTTGCCATCGCATTTTCTTTAGGTGTAGAGATGTTAAATTTAAAATCGCGTAAAAAATAAAACATTGTTAAAAAAAATAGTTAGTGTTTTTTTTCTTTTTGTATTGATAGCACCACTATCAATACAAATTTTGCATGTTTTAGAAAATCACGAACATACTGTTTGTACTTCTAAAGTAGAAAAACACCTTCATAAAAAAGATTTTGATTGTAAGGTAGATCTTATAAGACAAAATCATTATTTTTTAACAACCAATAATTTTCAATTAAATCTAAATACTAGAATAATTACTACAATAAGTAGTATAGAATATAATTTCTTAAAAAATCATTATCAACTATCGTTTTCTTTACGAGGGCCACCTGCACGTATTTAAATTAAGTTCTATTTAATTTAAATTATGAAAACAAAAAATGATAAAATTACTTTGTAAAAGTGTACTAGCAATATGTATAACTACATCATCGCTTGCACAAAATTGCCAAATATCCTTTAAGGGGAAAATCACTGATTTTCATGATAGTACACCAATTATTGGTGCTTCTCTAAAAATTGAAAATTCAAACAAATATGCCGTCACAGATTTTAATGGTTTATTTGAGTTTAAGAACCTATGCAAAGGGAAAATCACTATTGAGATTGAGCACATTTCTTGCGAAACTAAAAAAATTACAGTTAATTTAAATGAGAATACATTTAAAGAAATTACTTTAGAACACCATATAGAAGATTTAAAAGAAGTTATTGTAACATCTTCACATAATGTAACATCTAAAACAGTACAAACTACAAACATAGACCATAATACTATTGAGCAATATAGTGGTAAAAATTTGGGTGATATTTTAAAAAATGTTGCAGGCGTTTCTTCTATTAATACTGGTAATTCTATTGTAAAACCTGTAATAAATGGCTTGCACAGTAGTAGAATCATTGTAATGACAAATGGCGTTAGATTACAAGATCAAGAATGGGGAATTGAACATGCACCTAATATTGATATAAATAATGCTGATAACATTACAGTAGTTAAAGGTGCAAATTCTTTAGAGTTTGGTGGCGATGCAATTGGTGGTGTAATAGTTTTAGAACCTGCAAAGTACGTTTTAAAAGATAGTGTTTTTGGTAAAACAATTTTAGGTTTACAAAGTAATGGTAGAGGCGGCAATTTACATAGTAGCATTACTAAAACTACCAAAAAAGGTTGGTTTTTAAATGCTAAAACAACTCTAAAAAGGTTTGGTGATTTTAATACTCCAAATTATACTTTAACAAATACCGGTTTAGATTCAAAAGCTTTTTCTTTTCAAACAGGTTTAAAGGAATTTGAACAGGGATTTACTGTTGATTACAGTTTTGTAAATAACAATATTGGTATTCTAAGAGCCTCACATATTGGTAATTTAGATGATTTGGTAAGTGCTATAAATAATAAAGAACCTTTAATTATAGAGGATTTTAGTTATGATATTAACGAACCAAAGCAAGAAATAAATCACCATATTTTTAAAGTAGACTATTACAAAAGGTTTCAAGACTTGGGTAAACTTGATATTCAATACGATTTTCAAAAAAACCAACGTTATGAGTATGATATAAGAGTTGGAGACGATAAAGATAAAGCAGCAATTGATTTAGATTTAACAACACATTCAATCAACTCTACTTTTGATTTTAACAACAACTTAGATCAAACTTATAAAGTAGGTATAAAAGGAGTTTATCAAAATAATTTTGCAAATCCATTAACAGGTGTTAGAAGATTAATACCAGATTACGATAAAATTGATGCAGGTATTTTTGCACTTGGTAATTTTGTTTTAAACGAGAAAACAACCGTAAATATTGGTTTAAGATATGACTATAATTACATAAATGCAAAAAAATTCTATTTAAAAAGTAGATGGGAAGAAAGAGGTTACGATGAAAAATTTGGTAATTTAATTACCGGAGACTATAGAACACAGTGGTTAGTAAACCCTATATTTTCATTTCATAATGTTTCTACTTCGGCAGGAATTGTTTATCAATTTAATGATAAAAATGCTGTTCTCTTTAACTACGGATTATCTAATAGAGCACCAAATGCATCAGAGTTATTTAGTGATGGTTTGCATCATTCTGCATCAAGAATTGAGTTGGGAGATTTAGATTTACAACAAGAAGTTTCTAACAGAATTTCTTCTACCTATAACTTTCAATCAAACAATTCAACAATTTCGGCAGAAGTCTTTTTTAACAAAATTCATAATTTCATTTATTTAGAACCTACGGGAACAGAACAAACTATTCGTGGTGCATTTCCTGTTTGGGAGTATAAAGCTACAAATGCCAATTTATTTGGATTTGATGTAACGTGGCAACAGAAAATTAGTGATGCTTTTGTATACAGTAATAAATCATCTTTAACTTTTGGAAACGACGCTAAAAACAATAAATCCCTAATAGATATTCCTGCTCCAAGTTTTAAGAATTCATTGGAGTACAGAAATAAAAAATGGCATCAACTAGGAGTTCGCTTAGAAAGTGAGTTGATTTTAAAGCAAAACAACTATCCAGACAACAACTTTACGGTTTATTTACCGCAACAAGATACGTATGCACTTGTAGATATTAGTTCTACACCACCAAATTATCATTTATTACACATACACACAGATGCCGTTTTTCATCTATCAAAAAAAACAGATGTACAAATTTCAGCAAGTATAAAAAATCTATTAAACACAAATTATAGAGATTACTTAAATAGATTACGATATTATGCCGATGATTTAGGAAGAAATTATAACCTACAATTAAAAATAAATTATTAAAAAAACAGATTTTATGAAATCAATTAAGCACATATTAGTATTAGCATCAATAATTATTTTAGCCGCATCATGTTCTGAAGATGACCCAATCGTTGTAAACGAAGAAGAGTTAATTACAACTGTAACCGTAACCTTAACTCCTCAAGGTGGTGGTGATATTATCACTTTAAAAAGTATAGATTTAGATGGTGATGGCCCAAACGAACCTGAAATTTCAGTTTCTGGAAATTTATCTGCAAATACAATTTACTCAGGCGTTACAGCTGTTTTAAACGAAACTGAAAATCCTGCAGAAAATATTACCGAAGAAGTTAAAGAAGAAGGTGTAGATCATCAATTTTTTTACGCTTTTAAAAATAGTTTAGCGTCAACATCTTATTCAGATACTGATGAAAACGGAGATCCTATTGGTATTGAATTTAAATTAACAACTACTAGTGCTGGTTCAGAAGTTTTAACTGTAACTCTTATACACGAACCAAATAAAAATGGTGATAATGTTGTAGAAGGAGATAGCACAAATGCAAACGGAGAAACGGATGCAGAAGTTAGTTTTCCTTTTACAATTCAATAAATAGTAAGAGTATAGTAAGAAAGACACATAAAAATTTATGTGTCTTTTTTTTATGTTTTAGTTTCAAAAGAATTACTTTTGCAACTTATTTTTTAGCTGTTTTAAAGGTTTAATTAATCATTAAAAATGCCATTAACAAACCCAAAATGTCTAAACTACCCAAAGAACATCAATTTATTGATCTTTCTGATTACGGAAGACCAGTTGCAAGAATCATTGCAAATTCTCTAAAAACAACAAAATATACTCCCGTAGATGTTACCATATCTTTTGTAATATCTGGTTTAATTGGGGTTTTTTCTATTTTTAAAGGCTATTATTTTTCTGCTGCTTTTTTTTTAATTTTAAAATCTATTTTAGATGCTGCAGACGGCGAATTGGCCAGATTAAAAGAAACGCCTTCTTATACAGGCAGATTTTTAGATTCTATAGCTGATATCATCTTAAATTTTATTATTTTTTTTACACTTTGGTACTTAACAGATATTAGCATATTACTAACTTTTTTAGCTTTCTTCGGAATTCAATTACAAGGAACACTTTATAATTATTACTATGTAATTCTTAGAAACAGATTTGATGGCGATACGACTAGTAGAGTTTTTGAAGACAAAACTCCGGTTGCATTACCAGGAGAAAAACAAAAAAATGTCAATATACTTTTCTTCTTATACAAAACTTTCTACGGCGTTTTTGATAAAATAATTTACGCTTTAGATAAAAATGCATCTGAAGGAAAAACGCTTCCTAATTGGTTGATGTCTCTTATATCTTCTTTCGGATTAGGGTTTCAGTTATTATTGATCAGTATCCTATTGGTTTTTAATTTAAAAGAGTTTATAATTCCTTTTTTTATAGGATATTCTTTGTTGATTTTTGTCTTTGTTGCTATTAGAAAAATCTTTTATTAATACACATGCTTTGTCTTCTTTAAAGTACTTAACACAATAAAAGCAGCCAAAAAGAAAATAGCTAAACACAAAACAGACCATTGCATTGAATCTGTTATCTCATATAAAAATCCGTATACAAAAGTTCCTAAAACAATGGCAATTTTTTCAGTAACATCATAAAAACTAAAGTAAGTAGCGTGATCTTCTGTTTCTGGTAATAATTTAGAATATGTAGATCTTGTTAAAGACTGAATTGCTCCTTGAACAAAACCCAATAAAACACCTAATCCGTAAAAATAATACGAAACATTTTCTTGATGTTTATCAAGTTTAAACGCGGCAAAACAAACAAGCATCCAAATTAAAATAGTTACTTTCAACGCTTTAATATTTCCCCATTTTTCTGATAATCTTGAAAAAACAAATGCACCCAAAATTGCTACAACTTGTACCAATAAAATAGTAACAATTAAATTAATTGTTGGCAACCCTAATTCTGTTGACCCAAAAATGGCTGCCATTAAAATAATCGTTTGAACACCGATGCTTAATAAAAAAAATGAAATTAAGAAACGTTTTAAAACCGGGTAATTCATTACTTCTTTTGCAACGATCTTCAATTCTCTAAAACCTCTCCAGATATAGTCTTCTTTTGGTTTTTTATTGTAAATATCGTTTGGTAATCTTTTAAAAGTTATTTGCGCAAAACCAATCCACCAAAGCCCAACTAAAACAAAAGAAATACGAGATGCCATAGATGAAGCTGCGCTTTCTGATGCCTTTAAAGCTTCTGCAATTTCTATTTCAGTACCGCTAATTCTTATAGATTCGCTGATACTTACATCAAAACCAAAAGTTTGTGGAGACATAATCATTGCTAGATTCAATATTAACAAAAGTACAGAACCTGTATACCCATAAATAAATCCTTTAGCACTTGCTCTATCTTGTTGCTCTAGATGTGCAACTTCGGGTAAATAGGCATTGTAGAAAACTAAACTTGCCCAAAAACCAATACTTGCCAAAATGGTAAAAATAATTCCAATCCAAACGGTATCTAATCCATCAAAAAAGTACAAACTTGCTACAGACAAACCTCCCATCCAACAGAAAAACTTCATGAACTTTTTCTTACTTCCTGTATAATCTGCAATTCCTGATAAAATTGGCGAAATAAATGCTACAATTAAAAACGAAAAAGAAAGCGCATAACTGTATAAACTATCTGGATGATTCCATTCCACCCAAAGAAAAGAAACTGTTTTACCATCTGTAACAGCACTGTAATACAAAGGAAAAACAGCAGTACTAATTACTAAAGAATACACTGAGTTTGCCCAATCGTAAAAAGCCCAACCATTTATTAGTTTTTTATCTCCAATTTTTAACATAAAAGTCTATTAAATAAAAATGCCGTTCAATTAATTTGAACGGCACCAATATAGTAAAACTATTTGTTTATTTATTTTAACGGTTGATTATACTTTTTTGCATACGCTTTTGCCGTTGGTAAATAACTCTTTAAATCTGCAATTCTAGATTCATTTGAAGGGTGTGTGCTTAAAATTTCGGGTTGAGAACTTCCACCTGAATTAGCACTCATTCTAACCCAAACCTCAGCAGCTTCGTTACCATCATAACCAGCCATAATCATAAAGACCAACCCTAATCGATCTGCTTCTTGTTCATGAACTCTGCTGTATTTTAACATCCCTAAACCTGTCGTTACACCAAAAGCGGTATTCCACATTTGTTGAGATTCTGGGCTCTTATTAGCAGTTCCTAAAGCTACAAGTAAACCACCTATTTGCTGACCATAAGTAGATGTCATACGTTCTTGACCATGTTTTGCAAAAGCGTGTGCAACCTCATGTCCCATTACTGCTGCAACACCATTTACATTATCACAAATTGGCATAATACCCGTGTAAAAAACCACTTTCCCTCCTGGCATACACCAAGCATTTATCGTTTTATCTTCAACCAAATTAAACTCCCATCTATAAGAATCTGCTTCAGAAACCATATTATTTGCTCTCATAAATCGATCTACAGCTGCAGAAATATTTTTACCTACTTCTTTAATTTGATTAGACATTACTTTATTTGTAGACAATTTATTCTCTTGTAAAAAAGTACTGTACTGTGCAAAACTTGTAGGTAAAACGTCTGCATCACTCACAAAATTAACTCTTTTTCTGCCCGTAATTGGTACGGTACTACATTCTGCGAATAGAAAAACTGCCAATACTAAGATTATAATTTTTTTCATTTTTTTACTTTTTGGTTCTTTTTATATGACACTAAATACCTAATTTAGTCACTAGTGCTATTTGATCTTTACTTTTCTGCAAATACGTTTCCTAAGATTACTCATAGGATATGAATTTTAACAACACAAAATTACTACAAAACAAAGACTTTAAAGCAAAAACATACTGAAACTATTGTTTTAATTGTAAGTTCGTTTTACATCGTCCGACAAAAATTAGAAAATATAACTACATGAAAAAAATAGCGAGTACACTTTTACTATTAGTGATGATAAGTTGTGCAGGAAATGCGCAAGATTCATCCAAAGAAAAGAAAACTTACAAAGTAGAAAAATCAGAAACAGAATGGAAAAAGTTACTTTCTCCGATGCAATTTGCTGTTTTACGAGAAGCAGGTACAGAAAGAGCTTTTTCTAGTGATTTTAATAACAATCATAAAAAAGGAACGTACGTCTGTGCCGCATGTAAAACTGAATTATATAAATCTATACATAAATACGATTCTGGTTCTGGCTGGCCTTCTTTTGATAGAGCGATAAAAGGAAATGTTGAATTAGATGTGGATTATAAACTAGGATATGCAAGAACTGAATTAAAATGCAATACTTGTGGTAGTCATTTAGGACATTCTTTTGATGATGGACCGCAAAAAACTACCGGAAAACGTCACTGCATAAATGGTGTTGCTTTAGAGTTTATACCCGCAAAATAAAATTGTATCTTTATTTTCTATTTCAGAAAGTAAAGGATGAAAAAAATTAAATTTCCGAGCGCTCAAACTGTTTTATTATTAATAGCCGGTTGTGTAGCGCTTTTAACTTGGTGTATTCCTTCGGGGCAATACGACAGGTTAACGTACAATTCAGATGAAGCTACCTTTGTTGTAACAAGTCAAGAAAAAACAATCTCTTTAGATGCTTCTCAAAAAACTTTAGATGATTTACAGGTTAAAATTCCGTTAGAAAAATTTACTTCTGGCGCGATTTATAAAGCGATTAGTATTCCCGGAACTTATCAAAAACTAGAAGCTAAACCACAAGGTTTTATCGAATTTATTTTAGCGCCTTTAAAAGGAATTATAGCTGTTGCTGATATAATTATTTTGGTTTTATTTATTGGAGGTTTAGTTGCAATTGTAAATTTTACAGGTGCTTTTGAAGCAGGAATTTCTAGACTTTCAAATTTATTAAAGGGCAAAGAATATATTCTTATAATTGTAGTAACAACCTTAATTGCTTTAGGCGGAACGACTTTTGGTTTGGCCGAAGAAACAATTGCCTTCTACCCTATTTTAATTCCGATTTTTATTGCTGCAAAATACGATGCAATTGTGGCTTTAGCTTGCATTTATATTGGTAGTTCTATAGGTACAATGGTTTCTACAATTAATCCTTTTAGTACCATTATTGCATCAAATTCTGCGGGTATTAATTGGACAACAGGTATTGAAGGAAGAATTATAATGTTATTTATTGGATTGATTATAAGTGTTTTGTACATCATCAGATACGCTCAAAAAGTGAAAAAAGATCCATCAAAATCGATCATTTTTGATCAAAAAGAAAGTATCGAAAAAATATTCTCATATCAAAATTCATCAGAAAAAATAAACTTTACTTTTCGTTTAAAATTAGTACTTACCATTTTTATTTTATGTTTTATAATTATGGTTTACGGCGTTAGTAATTTAGATTGGTGGTTTTTAGAAATGACAGGAGTTTTCTTTGTTGGCGCACTTTTAATAGGATTTATTTGTAAAATAAACGAAACTGTTTTTGTAGATACTTTTATAAAAGGAGCAAGTGAATTATTAAGTGTTGCTTTTATAATTGGGTTAGCAAGAGGTGTAACTATTTTAATGGAAGATGGTTTAATTAGTGATACTTTATTGTTTTATGCTAGCTCATTTACAGAAGGAATGAACAAAGGCTTATTTATAAATTCAATGCTTTTTGTGTATAGTGGTTTGTCGTTTTTTATTCCTTCATCATCAGGAATGGCGGTTTTAACCATGCCAATTATGGCTCCTTTGGCAGATAGCGTTTCTATAGGTAGAGAACATATCGTAAACACCTATCTTTTAGGCATGGGATTATTTAATTTTATAAATCCAACAGGATTAATTTTGGCCTCTCTTGCCATTGTTAAAGTAGGATATGACAAATGGTTAAAGTTTGTAATTCCTTTAGTGCTTATTTTAACCATTGTTTCAATGATCTTTTTAACCATTTCTGTTTATTTATAATTCGAGTTAACATTTAACCAAATTTTATTTCTTATTTTTATCGCAGAAATTATTTTTTAATGGATAAAGTTGAAATTGCAGATTTATTAGAAAAAAAACACCAAGAATTATTTAGTTGGTTAGAAAATCAACCAGAAAAAAATTGGGAAAAAGGCCCAGTAGACAAATGGTCTACAAGTCAGCATATACAACACTTAGTAGATAGTTTACAGTTATTAAACAATGCCTTAAGTTACCCCCGATTTATTTTAAAATACAAATTCGGAACTTGTAATAGAGAACTTAGAGATTATGAAGCTGTTGTTAAAAATTATCAACAAAAACTACTAGAAAACAAAGATAAAGCTGCTATTTTTAATCAAAAATTAAAAAAACCTACTTTAAAAGAAAGAGATCGTTTGTTAACAAGATTACAAATTCAGCAAAAAAAGCTTCAATACAAAACAGTTCATATCAGCGAAAAAAACTTAGATACCTTAGTACTTCCTCATCCATTAATGGGTAAAATGACAGTTAGAGAAATTATTATGTGGACCGCTTACCATACAGAACATCATACAAAAACCCTACAAAAATTATATTAATTGAAAACTATTATTAAAAAACCACATATTTTCTTTTTTAGCTTAATTCCCCTTTTTATAATTATTGCCATTATAAAACAAGATGGAGTTATTGATATTACGATAAACAATACTTTTTTTGCCGTTAAAAAAAGCTATTGGTGTAATTTTTCTGCCGGATTTGTTGGCTTAATTGGCTTAAATTACTTTATGCTTAATTGGGCAAGAAAAGAAACCGTACAAATATTATCTTTATTTCATATTATATTTCAGGTAGCTGCCTTAATTCCTTTTCTTTTTTGTATTTTCTTTTTAAACACTAAAACTGTTTTCTCATCTAATCTCTTATCAGATTCTTTAGATTTTTATGCAATTCTTTCTGTTTCATATATCCTTTTTGTTATATCTATTTGTTTACATGTACTTAATTTTATACTCACATTTCTTAAAAAGTCGATATAGTTCTTTTAAGTCTGCTTACATTTCATCCATTAAAATCGAACTTTAGTGTTTTTTCTTATTATCCTTATACCTCAATTTAATTAACTTTTTTCTAAGCTAATCTTTAAAGCGTAAATAATTAAAAAACTACTATTTATCACTTTACTAATCATCTCTAATTCTTATATTTGTGCTTCCTAAAAAAGAAGACGAGTTATGTTTAATAATTTAAGTGATAAATTAGATAAAGCCTTACATACCTTAAAAGGTCATGGTAAAATTACAGAAGTTAACGTTGCAGAAACTTTAAAAGAAGTTAGAAGAGCACTTTTAGATGCCGATGTTAACT
>JANQTQ010000207.1 GCA_030731625.1 Polaribacter sp.
GTTAGATGATAATGATTTGTTAGTTATAGACCGAAGTTTAGAACCCGCAAACAACAAAATTGCCGTTTGTTTTTTAGACGGCGAGTTTACCGTAAAACGTTTACGTGTAGAAAAAAACGAAGTTTGGTTGCAACCAGAAAATCCTAATTATCCTATTATAAACATCACAGAAGAGAATGATTTTGTAATTTGGGGCATTGTAACGAATGTTATTAAAAAAGTTTAAGTTACCTCAAAATATCATCAAAATTAAAAAGCATAAAAAAACTCCGAATAAAAATTCGGAGTTTTACTTTTCATCGCTTCTCGAAAGCGCTTTAATTGAGAAGCTTTATTTATTCTTTGGATCATCCATATTCATGTATAAAATATCTGTATCGGTAGTCTCTTTGCCTAACAAATATTTACTAAAATGATCGGCTCTTAGCCAAAAAGAATATTCAGTCATATTACCAAAACCATGTCTTTGTCCTGGCATAATCATATATTTAAAACGTTTATTTGCTTTAATTAATTCGTTTGCCATTCTAATGGTTCCTGCCGGATTTACGTTATTATCCATATCACCATGAATCAACATTAAATGTCCTTTTAGGTTTTTTGCCAACGATTGATTGTCATCAATTTTATAAACATAAGAACTTTTTCCTTTTTCATCAATTTCTTCTTTTACACCATGATGCGTTTCACTCCACCAAGAATTATACACATTATTATCATGATTTCCTGCGGATGAAACTGCCGCTTTAAAGAAATCTGGATAGACTAACATTGCTGCTGTAGACATAAATCCACCGCCAGAATGACCGTAAATTCCTACTTTTTCGATATCGATAAATTTGTGTTTGTTTGCCAATTGTTGCGCCACATATTTTTTATCAGCCAAACCATAATCACGTAAATTACCGTAACCATAATTATGATACCATTTAGACCTGTCTGGATGACCTCCTCTATTTCCTAATGTAATGACTACAAAACCAACTTGCGCCATTCTATCTAATCTGTCCATACTATAAGAAAACGATTTGTTAACCGCTTCAGTTTGTGGTCCAGGATACACATACTCTAACAACGGATATACTTTTGTAGAATCCATATCAAAAGGCTTGTACATAACTCCGTAAATATCTGTAATTCCGTCATCTGCTTTCACTTTAAAAGTTTCTGGAAATTTATATCCTGATGCAAATAATTGCGATAAATCTGCCGTTTCTAAATCCATTACCACTTTTCCGTTAGCGTCTCTTAATTCTGATTTTGGCACGGTATTTACCCTAGAAAAATTATTTACAAAATATAGATTAGAATCTGCCATACTGGTGTTTGTAGTAAAATCACCAGCATTTAAAGTGCGCATTCCACTTCCGTTTAAATTAATTTTATACGAATGTAAATAATACGGATCTTGATTTTTTTCTGCACCATTGGCACTAAAATATAAAGTTCTTGTTTTTTCATCTAAACCTTCAAAATTATCTACATGAAAATCGCCTTCTGTAACTTGGTTTTTTAATTTTCCATTAGCATCATATAAATAAAAATGTGCCCAACCATCACGCTCTGCCCAATGCAACATTTCGGTTTCATTGTTCAATAAAATTAACGGACGAGATTCTATATAGGTATTAAATCGTTCTTCTATGAGCGTTTTATATTCGCCTGTATTGATATCGGCTACATTGATATCATATTTTTTTCGATCTCTAGAAATTACACTAAAATAAATTTTTCCTTTTTTTGATAAAAGCAAAGAAGGTGTAAAATCATCATCTCTTTCAGATTGTTTTCTAGGCGCTCTAAAAACATCAATACTTTGTTGACGAACAGAATCTAAAGGCACTTTTACATGTGTTTTTGTAGGAATATCAAAAATTAATAATTCTGATTTATAATATTCTTGTTCTCCTGGCATGTGGTATTTATAGGTTTCTAAGGTTGGTCTTTTTTTACCCGTAGAATTTATAACCCATAAATCTTTAATATGTCTCGAATCTGATTTTTCGAAAACAAACTTTTTAGAATCGTGCGACCAAGTTCCCCAAACACCTTTACGTTTGTCTTTATTTTTATCTTCATCAACATTATCCTCTCTTCCATCCCGAGTATAGCCGTAATTTTCCTCGCCATCTTTTGTCCATTTATTTTCTACAACCGTGCTATCTTTTTCATCTTTTATAAACTTTTTAAAGTTTATTTTATCCATCCAATACAAATTATAATTCTTGCCGTATAAAACGATTGAACTATCTGGAGCAACATTTGCCCATTTTTCCCAAGGTTTTTTATCTTCTTTTTTAGTGTTGATAATTGTTAAACCATTTCCTCCTAATCTATATTCTAAATAATAGGTTTTCTTTTCTTTCTTAGGTTTTTTTGATTTTTCTTTTTTAGCAGGAATAGAGTCACTTTCTACGTCTTCTTTTTCATCAACAACCTCTACTTCTTCGGTAGATTCTACTCTAAAACGGATGGCATTTTCTGCATCATTAAACTTAAATTTAAAATACGGCAAATGCTGTGCATCGTATGGATCTTTGGTGATTTCTGTTAACCACTTTGCCATTTTAACATTATCAAAAAGTTCTCTTTTGGTCTTTTTATCAGCATCCACCAAATAATAATTTGCTCCTTCGGATGTTTTATACGTATACCAAAAACGATTTCCGTTTTTTAACCAATGCGGATTTACACTCGTTGAGTGCACCATTTTAGCTAAGTTCGAAGGCGAATACTTAGCAGCTGCCCTATAATTAGGAATAGGAGTTTCTTGTGCAAAAATTACCGATACAGTAAATAAAAGCACGAAAAATAAAGTGTTATTTTTCATTTGTATGTTTGATTTGTTTGAATTTGAGCTAAAGTTCACGAAAACAAACAATCCTACAAATTTTAAATTGACATTTTAACACTCTTTAACATTAATTGAGATTTCTTTTTTCGACAAAAAAACGTTTTAATAATTGAGAACATTCATTTTCTAAAATGCCAGTAACCACTTTTGTCTTTGGATGTAATGTTGTTTTTAAGTTGACAAAACCTCTTTCTGGTTCTGAAGCACCAAACACAATTTTACCAATTTGCGCCCAATAACTTGCACCAGCACACATTTGGCAAGGTTCTAAAGTTACATACAACACACAATCTTTTAAATATTTACCACCTAAAAAATCGGCTGCTGCAGTAAACGCCTGCATTTCTGCATGTGCCGTTACATCGTTTAAAGTTTCTGTTAAATTATGCGCTCTTGCTATAATTTGATCTTTAAAAACGATAATTGCGCCCACAGGAACTTCGCCTTTATCAAAAGCGTTTTCTGCCTCTTGCAAGGCTTTTTTCATAAAATAAATATCATCAAAAGGTTGTATCATGGATAAATAATTAAGTTTTCAATATTACAAAAACTTTTTGATGAGTAATATTGTATTTTTGCATCCGAATGAAAAATTTGTTAGACAACATATCAAATCCGTCTGATTTAAGAAAATTAAATCCAGAACAATTGCCGCAATTAGCAAAAGAATTGCGTGCATTCATTATTGATATTCTTGCCACAAAAGAAGGACATTTAGGTGCAAGTTTAGGCGTTGTAGAACTCACAATTGCACTTCATTATTTGTTTGATACGCCTACTGATTTATTGGTTTGGGATGTTGGGCATCAAGCATACGGACATAAAATTTTAACGGGTAGAAAAGACGTTTTTCATACCAACAGACAATTTAACGGAATTGCAGGTTTCCCATCAAGAAAAGAAAGCGAATTTGATGCTTTTGGAGTTGGACATTCTTCTACTTCTATTTCTGCCGCTTTAGGAATGGCAATTGCATCAAACTTAAAAGGCGAAACAGAAAAACATCATATTGCGGTTATTGGTGATGCGTCAATTGCAAGCGGAATGGCTTTTGAAGCCATGAACCATGCAGGCGTTTCTGATGCAAATTTATTGATCATTTTAAACGATAATGCAATCGGAATTGATCCTTCTGTTGGCGCATTAAAAGAATATTTAACAAAGGTTAAAACCGATAAAAGGTTAGCGGTTCAAAACAACATCATAAAAGCCTTAAATTTTGATTATTCTGGTCCAATTGATGGTCATGATTTTCCTTCTATTTTATCAGAATTAGAAAGATTGAAACACGTAAAAGGTCCGAAATTTTTACATGTAATTACTACAAAAGGAAAAGGTTTACAGCAAGCTGAAGACGATCAAGTTACCTATCATGCTCCAGGAAAATTTGATAAAATTTCTGGCGAAAGAATAAAAAAGGAAGCAAGTTTATTTACAAAATATCAAGATGTTTTTGGAAAAACAATTGTAGAGTTAGCTGATAAAAATGAGCGTATTGTAGGTATTACACCGGCAATGTTAACAGGAAGTTCGTTAAAATTTATGATCGAAAAATTTCCAAATAGAACTTTTGATGTAGGAATTGCAGAACAACATGCGGTTACTTTGGCAGCAGGAATGGCAACTCAAGGATTAATTCCGTTTTGTAATATTTACTCCACTTTTTTACAACGCGCTTACGATCAGGTAATTCATGATGTTGCTTTACAAAATTTACCCGTAATTTTTTGTTTAGACAGAGCTGGTTTGGTTGGCGAAGATGGCGCAACGCATCATGGTGTTTTTGATTTGGCATATTTAAGATGCATTCCTAATTTGATCATTTTTGCGCCAAGAAATGAAATTGAATTGCGTAATATTTTATATACGGCTCAATTAGGTTTAAAAAACCCAATAGCAATTCGCTATCCTAGAGGAAAAGGAAAAATTATAGATTGGCAACAACCTTTTGAAAAAATTGAAATCGGAAAAGGTATTTGCTTAAAAGAAGGGAAAAGTATTGCAGTTTTATCCGTAGGAACTATCGCAGACACCGTTTCTGAAGCCATTATTTTATCAGAAAAAAGTGATAAAATTGCGCATTATAACATGCGTTTTATAAAACCTTTGGATGAAAATTTAGTACACCGTATTTTTAAGAAATATCAAACGATAATCACTGTAGAAGACGGCACAATTAATGGCGGATTTGGATCCTCAATTTTAGAATTTTCAGCAAAAAACAATTACAAAAACAACATCAAAATTTTAGGAATTCCGGATGAATTTATAGAACACGGAAGTGTAGAAATATTGCAACAGAAAATTGGTTTAGACGCAACTTCTATTGCAACACTTTTACATACTATTTCCTGTTAATTTTTTGTGCATTCTAATTGCATAACTATCAGACATTCCTGCAACATAGCTACAAATTAGCATAATTCTGTTGTATACATTTTCGCTTTCAATTTGATATTCTTCTGGCAATAAGTTTAAAACAAGCTTGTCATAATTAGATGAATTTCCATCAAACTGATTATTTAAAGCAGTCACAAAAACATCTAATAAATCAGCTATAATTCTGTATCCAGCAACCTCTTTTTCTACAACTTCTTTGCTCTTGTATATTTTATCAACACTAATTTTTATAATGTCATTAATTTGCGCTTCGTATGCACATTTCTCTAATAAAGACTTCTCAAAAGTACCATTTAAAATAGCATCTTCATTTGCAAGAAAAATGTTTACCGCTTCGTTAATTAAAACCCCAATTGCCAACGCTCTTAAATAACTTACTCTATCTTTTTTGTGCTGTAAAGAATGGTATTTTTTACTGTCGATGGTATCTTTTACCAACTTTATCATGTATTCCAAAGCAAATTCCTCATCAATTAAGCCCAGATTAATTCCGTCTTCAAAATCGATAATTGTATAGCAAATATCATCTGCCGCCTCCACTAAATACGCTAAAGGATGTCTATAAAAAGAGATGTTTTCTGATGATTTTTGCAACATTCCTAAATCTTCTACTACCTCTAAGAATGCTGTTGTTTCCGATTGAAAAAAGCCATATTTCTTATCAACAATGTGATTTGTTGGCTTCTTCGGTAAACTTTCTTTTGGGTATTTTAAAAACGCGCCTAAAGTTGCATAACTCAAACGTAATCCGCCAGAAATGCCTTCTCTAGATTCTGTCAGAATTTTAAATCCGTTTGCATTTCCTTCAAAATCTATTAAATCTTGGTATTCTTTTGCTGATAATTGGTCTTTGTATTTTACCCCTTTTCCAGATTTAAAATACTCACCAATTGCTTTTTCACCAGAATGGCCAAAAGGCGGATTTCCAATATCATGCGTTACAGAAGCCGCGGCAACAATTGCTCCGAAATCGTTAAAAGTATACCCTAATTCCACTAATTCTGGATGACGCTCTAACAACACCTTCCCCACTCTTCTACCCAACGTTCTACCAACTACTGAAACTTCTAGACTATGAGTTAAACGAGTGTGCACAAAATCAGTTTCCGACAATGGAATTACCTGTGTTTTGTCTTGTAAACTTCTAAATGCTGATGAAAATATAATTCTATCAAAATCCACATCAAACCCCAAACGAGTTTCATCTTGCGCAATTCTTGGTCGTTTTTCTGTATCTCCAAAACGTTTTAAAGAGAGTAGTTCTTGCCAGTTCATCATCATTTTTTAATTATTTTCGTTTTCTAAAATTGCATCTTTTTCTGAATATAGTAATTCTGCTACCTGAATTAAATTTCTTACTAATTCATTTACATTTACGTTATCATTTACTAAAGAGGACGCCATATCTATGGTTATTAAATTTTTCCGAATCAATTTATTAATTGATTTATTATCTGTATTCACAGCTATTTTAGCACTTTTTTTCAACTTTAATAACTGTTGATAGTGTTCCTCTTTTTCTTCATTTGTTCTAAACAAATAAATAACTCTAAGAACTTTTACTACCTTTTTTCTAAATTTATTATACTCCTTTTGGATATGTTCGTTATCAGAATTTGAAAAAATAGCAATATTTTTAGTTAAATCTTTGGTGTCTTTTATAATCTTAACCATGATTCTATTTGCTACTTTAATCTGACTCAATTGTTTATTTTGAGCGTTCGTAAATTTCAAATTTTCTTGACCTTTAGTAGCAAAATTAATTATTTGTCCGTAAATATATTTTACCTTATTGTAATATAATTGATCTATATCTACATTCATTTGCTCATTAGAATTCTTAACAATTTTCTTAATTTTCTCGTCAGAAGTAATTGCATTTCTATGGATATTTAATGAGTGGGCAACAATTTCAAATATGGTGTTTTTGTACAAATCTTTCGATTCTTTTAAAAGTGATGAAATAAGTGTACTTGGAAATTTTAAAATTGCTTCATTTAAATAAATTGGTTTAATAATATCGTCACTCACTTTTTCTTTAAATAGCTTCAACAAAAGCAGTTCTAATTTCTTGATAAACGGCACCATAATAACAACACCAATAATGTTAAATATGGTATGAAATAAAGCCAATTTTAAAGTATAATCTGTTTCTGCTATGTGTATAAAAGCAGATATATAATTTACTAATTTTGCTAAAGGATAAATTAAAATTAAGGCAACAACTCCTGTAATTACATTAAAAAACAAGTGCGCACCTGCCAATCTTTTTCCGGCTACATTAGACTTTATGGCTCCTAAAACCGCTGTGATAGTTGTACCTACATTTGCACCAATAGCCAAAGCCAAAGCGTTTTCATACTCAATTTGCCCTGCGGCTAAAGCAGTTAAAACCAACACTAATGAGGCAGCGCTAGATTGCAATACAACCGTAATAATGATTCCTATTCCCGTATATAGAATTACACCTTTAAAGCCAGAAACAGCATACGCTGTTAAATTAATTTGTGTACTAAAAACATCAAAACCTTCTTTCATGAAATAAATTCCGAGAAAGAAAAAACCCAGACCAGCTAATACATTTCCTGTACCTCTTAGATTATCATTTTTTTGAAGTGTAAAAATTAAACCAAAAATAATCATTGGCATTGCCAATGCTGAAATGTCAATTTTCAATCCGAAACCAGCTACTAACCAAGCAGTTGCCGTACTACCAATATTAGCACCAAAAATTAAACCTAATCCGCCAGAAAGACTTAACAAACCTGCACTTATAAAAGAAATTGTAATTACAGAAACTAAAGAACTAGATTGTATTAAAGCCGTAACTACAGCACCCGCTGTGATACTTTTATATAATTTATCGGTTGATTTTTTTAGTATACTTTGAAGCGGCCCTTTGGTAAATACTTTAAACCCTTCTTCTAGCATTCCCATTCCAAATAACAGCACAGCAACACCTGCTGTTATTGTTTTGAAATTTGGGTTAAAAAATAGAATGATAGCTAATATTGCTAAAAAAATAATGAATAGTATTTTTTTAATCATTTTAAAAGATGCTTCAATTTTAAGGGTTTCATAAATAATTTGTAAACATAAAGATATTAATTGTAATTAAAAAAAGAGAAGTATTTCTACTTCTCTTTTTTTAATTGTTTTAATTTTAACATCACAAATAAAATTTAGAATCTTAATTGACAGATTGCTTCACTTTGTTCGAAATGACGTTTTATTTTTAAGACCCACACATTTCGCAATCATCTGGTTCTGCATTTCTAGAGGCAGCTACCATCGCTTTAAATTCAGCAGGACTCATTGGCTTATCTAACACTTCTTCCTTTTTTTCTTTCGAAACTGTAAATTGTGTTGCATTTACCGCGGATTTTGTTCTTAAATAATACATTCCTGTTTTTAAACCAGATTTCCATCCGTAGAAATGCATTGACGTTAATTTACCAAAATCTGGATCTTTCATAAACAAGTTTAAAGACTGAGATTGATCTATAAAATATCCTCTATGGCGCGCCATGTCAATAATATCTTTCATACTCATTTCCCAAACTGTTTTGTACAATTCTCTTAAATCTGCCGGAATTGTTTCTATATGTTGGATAGATCCATTTGCGCGCATAATGTTTTCTTTCATATCATTATCCCACAAACCTAGTTCTACTAAATCTTCTAATAAATGTTTATTTACGACAATAAATTCTCCTGATAAAACTCTACGTGTATAAATATTAGAAGTATATGGCTCAAAAGCTTCATTGTTTCCTAAAATTTGCGATGTAGAAGCAGTTGGCATTGGCGCCATTAACAATGAGTTTCTAACGCCATGTTTTTTTACTTGCTTTCGCAATTTGGCCCAATCCCAATTACCACTTAATTCTTCATCTTTAACACCCCACATATTAAATTGAAATTCTCCTTCAGACATTGGCGAACCTTTAAATGTAGAATAAGGGCCTTTTACTTTTGCAATTTCCATAGAAGAAGTTACCGCTGCAAAATACATGGTTTCAAATATTTCTTGATTTAGTTTTTTAGCTTCATCAGACGTAAAAGGCAAACGTAATTGAATAAAAGCATCTGCCAAACCTTGAATTCCTAACCCCACAGGTCGGTGTCTTAAATTAGAGTTTTCTGCTTCTTTTACAGGATAGAAATTCATATCTATTACTGTATCTAGATTACGAATTACTTTTTTAGTGATGTCAAATAATTTTTTGTGATTAAAAAACTTTACGCCATCTTCTTTTTCTGTTACAAACATTGGCAATGCAATAGACGCTAAATTACAAACCGCAACTTCGTCTTTTGCCGTGTATTCCATAATTTCTGTACATAAGTTTGATGAACGAATGGTACCTAAATTCTTCTGATTCGATTTTCTATTTGCAGCATCTTTATACAACATATACGGAGTTCCTGTCTCAATTTGAGATTCTAAGATTTTCTCCCAAAGCTCACGAGCTTTAATCGTTTTTCTTCCTTTTCCTGCAGCTTCGTAACTAGTGTATAAACGCTCAAACTCTTCTCCATAAGTGTCGTATAAATGAGGACATTCGTGAGGACACATTAAAGTCCATTCTGCATCTTGCTGCACACGCTCCATAAATAAATCTGATATCCACATTGCATAGAATAAATCTCTTGCACGCATTTCTTCTTTTCCATGATTTTTCTTTAAATCTAAAAAGTCGAAAATATCTGCATGCCAAGTTTCAATATAAATAGCAAAAGAACCTTTACGTTTTCCTCCACCTTGATCTACGTAACGTGCAGTATCATTGAAAACACGTAACATTGGCACAATTCCATTTGATGTTCCATTGGTACCTGCAATATAACTTCCTGTCGCTCTAACATTATGAATAGACAACCCTATTCCGCCTGCAGATTGTGAAATTTTAGCAGTTTGTTTTAGCGTATCGTAAATTCCTTCAATACTATCATCTTGCATTTGTAATAAAAAACAAGAGGACATTTGTGGTTTTGGTGTTCCTGCATTGAACAACGTTGGTGTTGCATGAGTAAAGTATTTCTTACTCATCAATTCGTATGTCGCAATTGCTTCATCAATATCACTTTTATGAATTCCAACAGCAACACGCATTAACATTTGTTGTGGACGCTCAACAATAAGTCCGTTTAATTTTAACAAGTAAGAACGTTCTAAGGTTTTAAAACCAAAATAATCATAGTTAAAATCTCTATTATAGATGATGGTAGAATCTAATTTTTGAGCATTTTCTTTGATAATTTCATATACATCATCAGCAATTAATGGCGATTTTTTACCAGTACGTGGATTTACGTAGTAGTATAAATCATCCATCGTTTCAGAAAATGATTTTTTGGTGTTTTTATGTAAGTTAGAAACAGCAATTCGTGCAGCAAGTTTGGCATAATCAGGATGAGCTGTGGTCATAGTTGCTGAAATTTCTGCTGCTAAATTATCTAATTCTGAGGTAGTTACACCATCATACAATCCTTCAATAACACGCATTGCAACTTTTACTGGATCAACAATAATATTTAATCCATAACACATTTTTTTAACTCTAGCTGTGATTTTATCGAACATCACAGGTTCTTTTCTACCATCTCTTTTTACTACGAACATTGTTTACTTGTTTAATTTTTTGTTAGTTGTTTTTTTAGCCACCAAAACATCCCAATTTTGGGAGTTTTTAATATTTTACACTGAAATTATTCAGTTCGTTAGGATCTCTTTTTCTTTTTCTATGAAATTGGATTAAAAGTCAGAATCGAAACTGATACTTCCTGTGCCTCCAGATTTTACTCCTGCTTTTTGATATTCTGAAACTCTTTTTTCGAAGAAATTAGTTTTTCCTTCTAAAGAAATCATTTCCATAAAATCAAACGGATTAGTAGCATCATATTCTTTTTCACAGCCAAATTCTAGCAATAATCTGTCTGTTACAAACTCTAAATATTGTGTCATTAATTTAGAATTCATACCAATTAAACTTGCTGGCAAAGATTCTGTAATAAACTCACGCTCAATATTTAAAGCATCGATTATAATTTCTCTAATACGATCTGGCGCAACTCTATTTACAATATGGTTATTATGTAAATGCACCGCAAAATCGGCATGCATCCCTTCATCTCTAGAAATTAACTCGTTAGAAAAAGTTAATCCTGGTAATAGTCCTCTTTTCTTTAACCAGAAAATTGAACAAAATGCGCCTGAAAAGAAAATTCCTTCAACGGCTGCAAAAGCAATTAAGCGTTCTGCAAATGAATCTGATTCTATCCATTTTAAAGCCCAATCTGCTTTTTTCTTAATTGCCGGAAAAACTTCAATCGCTCTAAATAATCTATCTTTTTCTACCTCATCTTTTACATAGGTATCAATTAATAAAGAATAGGTTTCAGAATGCACATTTTCCATCATGATTTGAAATCCGTAGAAAAATTTAGCTTCAGAATATTGCACTTCATTTACAAAGTTCTCTGCCAAATTTTCGTTTACAATTCCATCCGAAGCAGCAAAAAAAGCTAAAATATGTTTGATAAAATAACGCTCATCATCTGTTAATTTAGTTGTCCAATCTACAATATCAGCATGCAAATCAATTTCTTCTGCGGTCCAAAAACAAGCTTGTTGTTTCTTATACCACTCCCATAAATCATCATGTTGAATAGGGAAAATTACAAATCGATTATCATTTGGTTGCAAAATTGGTTCTATAAAAGACATTTATTATTAAAATTTGAGAGTTATTAAAAGACATCAATCGCTAAAAACGACTTCCACAAAGATGGTCTTTTTTGTTCCAAAATGAAAGTCATACTTATTCACAAATCCCTTGAAGTTTTTAACAAAATGATTATTTTTTTTATTTCTAGCTTTTTTTATTTTATTTTCAAAAAACTGTATTACAGTTATTTAAAATTCAAAAACCGCTAAAACCCCTAGTTTTATTGACATTCTTTTTTTGAGCTTTTTTAAAAAAAGTTATTAAAATAGTCCTTAAATCATTTTATCAAAAAAATAAAAAATGAACACTTAAAATATGTACATTTGTATATTATTAACATTTATTATTTATCAAAGTGAAAAAAGGAACAATTAAATTCTTCAACGAATCTAAAGGATTTGGATTTGTAATCGAAGATGGATCAAAAACAGAGTATTTCTTACACGTATCTGGTTTAATCGACGAGGTTAGAGAAGGAGACGAAGTAGAATTTGATCTTAAAGAAGGTAGAAAAGGTTTAAACGCAGTAGACGTTAGAGTTATCTAATAATATTTCTTAGAATTTTTTACAACACAAAAGATCGTCTAAATTAATTTTAGGCGATTTTTTTTTGCCGTATTTTTGTAAAAAAAATATCAATAATGAAAAGTAGGTTTCCAAAAATTGTACAAATTTCAATTATTTCTGTTTACTTAATTTTTTTAGCTGGATCTGTAGTTAGAATGACTGGCTCTGGAATGGGTTGCCCTGATTGGCCAAAATGCTTTGGTTATTACATTCCGCCAACTTCTGAGGACCAAATTACATGGAAACCAAATACTGAATTTAAAAAAGGTTTTATCATTATTAAAGACGAAGTTTTATTTGTTGCTGAAAATGATGTGAAAACGGCATCAGAATTTAATGAAAGTCATTGGAAAAAGTATACAAAACATGATTATGCGCAATTTAACAAATATCACACTTGGACAGAATATATAAACAGATTAGCGTCTGTACTGTCTGGTTTTGTATTCTTGTTTTTAATTTATAACGCTTTTAAATTCAGAAAAGAAGATAAAAGAATTCCGATGTTAGCATTTGCCGCTTTTTTCTTAATGATGGTAGAAGCAGTTATGGGCAAAATGGTTGTAGACACCAACTTAAAACCTGGCATCATAACGATTCACATGATTATTGGCTTGGTAATTATTGCTCTTTTATTACAATTAAAATTTATAATTACTGTTGATAAAAAGAAACACAACTACAACTCGTTATTTAATAAACTATTGATTGTTTCTGTAGTATTTTCGTTAATTCAAATTGCAATGGGAACGCAAGTAAGACAATTTATTGACGAACAAGTAAAACTATTTGGTTTTGAAAATAAGGATTACAGCTTGATGAATCCTAGTTTTAAATTCTATTTTCATAGATCTTTTACCATTGCAATTGTGCTGGTAAACTTCGGATTATTTTACATCAATCAAATTAAAAACTTAGGGTATAAACTGGTAAATTGGATTGTTTTCTTAATTTTTATAGAAACGATTACAGGAATTTTAATGTATTATGCAGAATTCCCTTTAGGAACTCAGGCCATCCATTTATTGTCTGGAGCAGTTTTATTTGGATTGCAATTTTATCTTTGGATTCAGAGTAGAAAAACAGTTGGCAGTTATCAATAATCAGTTATCAGTATCAGCTTACTATCTCTTTCTGTTGTGCAAATTGTACCGAAAACTGTCACTGAAGACTGTGACTGAAAACTGCAAACTAAAATTACGGATGCGCGTTTACCCAAATCTCACCATCAGAAAAATGTTCTTTTTTCCAGATAGGAACTGTTTCTTTTAAGGTGTCAATTGCAAATTCGCAAGCTAAAAAAGCAGCTTTTCTGTGTTTTGAAGAAACGGTTATAATTACAGGAATATCGCCAATTTGCAACATTCCTTCTGCATGATGAATGGCTATTTTTTTGATATCAAATTTTTGTAAAGTTACATCTGCAATTTTTTGCATTTCTTTAATTGCCATTGGTTTATACGTAGAGAAATCTAATTGCGTAACCTCTTTTCCTTGCGTATCATTTCTTACCGTGCCAATAAATGCAGAAATTCCGCCACAAGAAGCATCTTCTACAAAACGGTAACATTCTTGTAAATCTAGTTTTTCTGATGTAATTTTAATTGAAGTTCTTTGCATACATCAACAAAAATAGGAAAACAAAATTGTATTTTTGCAATTAAATGAAACGTGTTTAAAAAGGTTTTAAAAGCAAATAATCTGACTCTCAACGAGCAGATTGCTTCGTAAACACGCAAAGACGAAAAATAATTACATGAAAAATATATTTAGAGTAGTGAGTCTTTTAGAAGGAATTTCTTTTTTATTATTAATGAGCTTAGGTTTATATTACAAATACGCCTTAAACGACCCTAGTTTTGTGAAAATGTTTGGAATGCCTCATGGAATTTTATTTATGCTTTATATTGTTTTGGCAATCATGCTTAAAAAAGAAATGAATTGGAATAACAAAGATTTAGGCATCGTTTTACTTTGTTCTATGCTTCCTTTTGGTACTTTTTATATGGATTACAAGTATTTAAAGAAATAGTTAAAAAGAGTTTTACAGAGAAATTCATAAGGATTTCTCTGAACTTTAAAAACTAAAACACAAGCTGTCTAACCTCCACTTACAGGAGGAATTACAGCAACAACATCACCGTTTTTAAGAATTACATCATCTGTTGCATATTCTTCATTTACAGCAATTGCATACGAATTAATCTTTTCTAATTGAGAATATTTTTTCTTTAAAACTGCTTTAAAATCTTTTATTGATGTGTTTTCTGCAACATCAATTTGTATTTCTGATGCACCAACAAAATCTGTTGTAATACCGAAAAAAAGTGTTTTTATATTCATTATCAACAAAGATAAAATATTAGTTTGACATATTTAAACTGAATATAAATCCGTCATTTTTAATGCCTGCATGAAAAGATTTTACATACTCTACTCTTAAAAAACGCCATTTTCCAAAACCAACATTATCTAACCCAACAGAATATTCTGTATACGGATTTTTATCAGCCATAAACAAACTTTTTGCGCCACCAACTAAATGAAAATTCAGTTTATTTATCAACGGAATTTTACCTAAAATAGCACCTTTAAAATTATGCGAAATATGTGCTTCTGCATATTTATCATTCGTAAAAAATTGGTAATATTCTAGTAAAGAAAAATTGTTTAATTGATTCCCTGTTACCAGTACCAATTGATTTCCGTTAACTTGTAAATTATCCATAAAAGGAATATTTTTCTTTTCTAAAAACACACCTGCTCTCATGTTATAAGCTAGTTTCCCATAATTACCAGCATTCACATCTTGTTTTAAATTAAAAATAAATAAATCCGAATTAAAATCATCATTTGATGCGGCAAACGTTTTTCTGTAGTTTACACTTAACGTTGGATATTTTTCATTTCCGATGTTAAATTTTTGATCTGGATAGGATAAATATTTTTGCCCGAAAACAAAAGCTGCACCTACATTTAAGGTTGCAATTTTATGTTCTATAAAACCCGGATTCACAAAATCTGTTGGATCTAAAGGATTGTTAGACGTATAAGGTTCCGTATTACTTTGACGTGCAAAAGAATAATTACTAGTATTAAAGAGTGGTTTTCTGTTTCCATACTCTAAAGAAGATGAAAAGTAAATTCCGTTTTTAATTTCTTCTGAATATTCAATTTTAGCAAATTCTTTTTCGTAAATTTTTAAATAGTTATGTCTATAAATTAAAGAACGAATCATATTATCTAACTTAGAAATTGGTTTTCTATCGTTAAACTGAGCCGTTGTTACACCTCCAGAAATAGTTACACTTGGTCTTGATAAATTATTCCATTTTTTAGCAAAAAAGAACGTTGGTCTTGCTATTTCATCAGATAAACCGTAATTTACTTTTGCGCCAACACTCCACCACTTTCCACTTTCATTTTGACTTTGAAAATAACGAATACCAACAGAAGTATTTAATCCTTGAACGGTATTAAAATTAAAATCGCTTATCAATCCATCAAAAGATAATGACCATTTTTCAAAAGAATTTCGATATGTATAACCCGTAATTGGCGAAAGGAAACTAAATTTATTTTGCTTTTTATTAATAGAATCTAAATACACTTTAGATTTACGCACAATTTTAAGACTATCCTTTTTAGTGTAATCTTTTACTTCTTCATCTGTTAAGGGCACAGGTCTTAATTGATTCCAATACGTTGTATCTTTTTCTGTAGCTTCTTTCTCAAAAGTTAAAACTTCGTTTGTAAAGGTTTTTTCTGTAAAATTAGGTGTAAAATTATAGTTAGAAAAAGCAGAAGAAAAACGACCATCTAACTTAAAACCAAAAGCATTTACTTTAAAATCTATAGACTGACTGATTAGAACCCAGGCATCATTTTCATCCGAATAATTATAGTTTTGTTTTAGTTTTAAAACATCAACCATAGGGATATTTATTTGAGCACCAGTTACAGCAACATCTGCGCCATACAAAGCCCAATCGTCTTCTACAATATATAAAGAACCACTAAAAACACGATCGTTTTTACGTTTTGGAATGATGTTTATCTTGTTGATCAACTTTCCGTTTTTATCATAAAAAGTTCCTTCTAATTTAAAATTATAGTAACTAAAAGCATTGGTAGAAATTGGTGAAATCAAATCATTCCCAAAATCAACACTATTTTCATAAAAGTTGATATTTGCATCTTCTGCTCGATTAAAACTGATGCCATTATCTCGCCCACTAACCTTGGATGCAATAATATTTTCTTTAAAATTTTTCGGTTTTTTCTGAAATTTAATCTCAGAAACTGTTTCAGAAAGATAAATAATTCCGCTTCTTGTAGAATCTAATCCTCCACCAAAATCGCCCATAGACTGACCTAAAAATTTTTCTGGAGCATCTTTAATTCTATACAAACCACGTGAATAAAACTTAGCGGTGTATTGCGCAAATTTATCGGTGTTTTTATCTTTATTAGCAATTACTTTTCTAATAATTGCATTTGCCGGATTGTCTTTGGTAGAAATTAAAATCTCTGTTAATTCTACATTTTCTTCGGATAGTTTTACGTTTAATTCAAAAGGAAATGTATTAATATCAACTTCTTTTTTTAATGTTTTATATCCCAGAAACTGAAAAACGATGACGTGTTTTCCTTTCTTTTTAAATTCTAAAATATAATCGCCATTGTCATTAGAAGTTGTTCCTGTAATTGTTTTATCTAAATAAACACTTACAAAAGACAATGGATTGTTATGAATGTCTGTAATTTTACCTTTTACTTGTGCAATAAATGCTGATGAAATAAAAAGAAAAAATAAAAAAGTAGTTTTTTTCATAGTTACATTTTAATTAGAAAACGCAAACTTAAAGTTTATGTTACATAAAAAGGTTTAAAAATTGTTAAACTCTCTATAACGTTTTCTTAAGTTTATGAATTCATTTAAAAATATATTCTCTATAAAAACAAGATATTGAGCAAAGTTTTAATTCTTAGTAGAGTCTCTTATAACTAGCTCAGTATCTAAAACTAATTCCTTATAATTAATTGTTTTCTTATTCTTTCTTTCCTTAATTTCTTTATACAATAATTTAAATGCATTTTTTCCCATTTCTAAACCTGGTTGATTTATAGTGGTTAATGATGGTGATATTACCGATGACATAAACCAATTACTAAAACCAACAACACTAATGTTTTCTGGTATTTTTACACCTTCTTTTACAAGTTGTGTCATCGCTCCTATAGCAACTAAATCTGTATTGATAAAAATACCATCAATATCTTTATGGTCTTTTAAAAGCTGTGAAGCATTCTTTTTACCTTCTTCAAAACTCATCTCTCCACATTCACATATATATACTAATGATGAATCGTATTCTAAATTATTATCTAACAATGCTTTTTTATACCCTAGAAATCTATCAATTGAATTTTGTGGTAATAAAGGTCCTCTAAAATGTGCAATTCGTTTACAGCCAATATCAATTAAATGTTGTGTTGCTTTATAAGCTGCTTTTCTATCATCAATAATTACTTTAGAACATTTTACAAGTTTGGCTATTTTATCAAACATTACTAAAGGTGTTTCGTTACTAATCACCTGATTTAAATGTTTAAAATCTGCCGTTTCATTTGCTAAAGAAATTAAAATGCCATCTACTCTTTTACTTAACAATAAATCTATTTGCTTTTTTTCTAATTCGTAAGACTCATTGGATTGGAGAATAATAACGAGATATCCTTTTTTTTCTGCTTGTGCTACAATACCTTTAATTACACTAGAAAAAAAATGATGCACAATTACAGGAATAATTAAACCTATGGTTTTAGACTCTTTGGTTCTTAAATTTACCGCAAAAGAATTTGGTTTGTAGTTTAGCATAGAAGCTGTTTCTCTTACCAATTTTCTTGTTTTTTTACTTACATCTGGGTAATCTTTTAAGGCTTTAGAAACGGTTGTAATTGAAATCCCTAATTTTTCTGCAATTTGTTTGAGTGTTACCAAAGTTGATTTATTTATTTAGTTAAAAAAAACATTATGTGTTAAATTACCATGTAAATATACTCAATTATCTTAAATCGAAAACGTTTTCGGTAAATCGAAAACGTTTTCGATTTAAGAATTTAGAATTATAATTGGTATTTAAATTAGCTTTACTCAAAATAACAATAAAATATTATTAAATTCACAATTAAAATGAAAAAACTACTACTTATGAAAAAACTAGCATTGCTGTTTGTATTTTTTACATCTACAGCTCTAGTAGCGCAATCAACCATTTCTGGTAAAGTTACAGACCAAACAGGTCAACTTATTCCTGGGGTTAACATTATGCTAAAAGGAACTACAACAGGTACTACTTCTGATTTTGATGGAAATTACGAAATTAGAAATGTAGCAAACGGAACCTATACCTTATTTGCATCTTATATTGGCTTTGATAATTTTAAAAAAGAAATTACAATTAATTCATCAAACATAACTCTTGATATTACAATTAAAGAAAACGCACAATCTTTAGACGAAATAATTGTAACAGGAGTTGTAAACCCAAAATCTAAGATAGAATCTAGTATTTCTGTTTCTTCTGTTGGAATTAAACAAATTGAGCAATCTTCACCAAGGTCTTCGGGTGAACTATTTAGAAACATCCCTGGTATTCGTGCAGAATCTTCAGGTGGTGAAGGTAATGCAAACTTTAACGTACGTGGGGTACCAGTTTCTTCGGGTGGTTCTAGATATTTACAATTACAAGAAGATGGACTTCCTATAATGTTATTTGGAGATACTTCGTTTGGGAATGCAGATAACTTTTTACGTATCGATTCTAATATTGGAAGAGTTGAAGCAATTAGAGGTGGTTCTGCTTCTACCCAAACTTCTAATGGCCCAGCAGGTATCATTAATATGATTAGCAAAACAGGTAGATCTGAAGGTGGTACAATTGGCGCAACTTACGGAATAGATTTTCAAAGCAGTAGATTAGATTTTGAATACGGAACCCCTATAGGTGAGGGATTATACTATCATGTTGGTGGTTTTATGAGAGTTGGAGAAGGTCCAAGAAAAATAGGATATCAAGGTAATAAAGGCGGACAAATAAAAGCAAATATTACAAAAGAATTTGAAAATGGTTATGTACGTACTTATTTTAAATTTTTAAATGATAGAACCGTAATGTATATGCCAATGCCTGTGAGTTTAACAGGTACAAATTCTAACCCTACTTTTGGAAATTTACCAGGTTTTGATATTACTTCGGATACTCCACATTCTGGAAATATTCAAAATACATATAGTGTTTACGATGGAAATCCTACTCAAAATGACATAAGAGATGGTAACAACCCAGTAAGTAAATCTATTGGTGCCGAATTTTCTTTTGACCTTGGAGATGATTGGAAAATAAATGGTAAAGCAAGATACTCTAACAACTCTGGTCAATGGAATGCTCCTTTTACAGCTAATGTAGGTACAGTAGCAGATATAGAAGCATTAGTAAGAGGTGCTTCTGGAGCAACTGGTGCTTTAACTTTTCAAGACGGTTCTCCTTTTAATCCTGCAAATGGTTTAGCACAAGACATTAGATATTTTGATGTAACTATTGAAGATTTAAGTAACTTTTTTAGTGATGTAAAAGTTACAAAAGCAATCAATGACAACATTGGCGTAACTGTAGGTATGTTCTCTGCAACACAAAATACTAAAATAGGATGGCAATGGAGTTCTGCAATTTCGGAAGTTGCAGGAGACGGAAAAGCTAGATTAGGTATTTTTGAAGGATTCTCTGAAGGAGGCGCTTACTCTTTTGGTCAGCCAGTTTGGGGTAACTGTTGTCAAAGAAAATACAATACTGTGCATAATGTAAATTCTCCTTATGTAGGCGTAGATGCAGAGATTTCTGAAAAATTAAATTTTGATGGTAGTGTTCGTTTTGAAAATGTAAATGTAAACGGAACAATAAACTCTGGTCAATTAAGCAATTTAGATGCAAATGGAAACCTAATCGGTTTTGACTATAACAACGATGGTGTAATTAGTCCTTTTGAATCTACAATCCCAACTATAGCTGGTAATCCTGGGCAAACTGTAAACGATAATTATAATTTTGTTTCTTACTCTGCGGGTTTAAATTATAAAATTAACGATGGAGCTGCTGTTTTTGGAAGATATAGTAAAGGTGCTTCTGGTAGAGCTGCAGATAGAAATACGTATGGTACAGATGGTTTAGGAGATGTACAGTTTGATGAAATTTCTCAGTTTGAAGTAGGATTAAAAAAGAGATTAGATAATGGTGTTTTAAATGTTACAGGATTTGTGAGTAATACAGATGAAGGTATTAGTAACGAATTAAACAGAACGGTAGGAAACCCATTTAAAGCGTTAGGTTTAGAAGTAGAATCTGCTTTAAAGTTTGGCGATTTTGCTGTTAATGGTTCTGTTACGTATACAAAAGCAGAAATTGATGGTGGTGCAAACAAAGGTAATGATCCAAGAAGACAAGCAGACTTTGTCTACAATTTTGCTCCAACTTATGCTTTTGGAACAAGCAAGCAACACCTTTTAGGACTTACAGTTTTAGGTACCTCTAAATCTTTTGCACAAGATGATAATGACCTTGTAATGCCAGGATATGCTTACATAAATGCAGTAGCAAGAGTTAGCTTAACAAAAGGTTTATCTTTAAGTGTTAATGCAAATAATTTATTTGATACAATTGGTGTTACCGAGGTTGAAGGGAATGGAAATATAGCTGGAGGTTTAGCCGCAGCAAGAACCATTTCTGGTCGCTCTACAACAATGACACTTCAATATAGTTTTTAAGTTTCGTTATTAAATTAGGTTAATTTGGATTGAGAAACAGCGTTAATGAAAATTCCATTGACGCTGTTTTAAATAACAATTTTCATCAGCAAAAAAGTGAACAAAAAACAAGGATTACGCTTAAAACATCGTATCAACTCTATTTAATAAAGCATTAAATGAAACACATAACAATTGTACTTCTTTTTTTAGCATCCTTTAGTGTTCATTCACAAAGCATGAATAAAAAACCAAACGTGATCGATCAAGAAAAAATAATCGTTTACGGCAGTGATAGTTGCCACTATTGTATAGACACAAAAGCATATTTAAAAGAAAAAAATATAGCCTTTATTTATTTTGATATCGACTTACATAAAGCTAAAGAGACAGAAATGATAGAAAAACTAACAAAAGCAAACATTTCTTTAAGTAGCTTAAACCTGCCTGTTATTGATAACAAAGGAGATATTTTTTTAAATACAGGTAATTTTGAAGAATTTCTAAAAGTATTATACACAAAAACCAAATAAAATGAAAATACCTAAACCAAACTTATCCTTTTGGCAAATCTTTAATATGAATTTAGGATTCTTAGGAATTCAATTTAGTTTTGGTTTACAACAAACAGCAGTAAATCCTATATTCTCTTTTCTTGGGGCGCATCACGAAGATTTACCACTGTTAAATCTTGCAGGTCCTGTTACAGGTTTAATTATTCAACCTATAATCGGCGCTATTTCAGATAAAACTTGGTCTCCACGTTGGGGAAGAAGAAAACCATTCTTTTTAATAGGTGCCATAATTGGTAGTTTGTGTTTATTTGCGTTTCCTTTTAGCCCTACTCTTTGGTTTGCAGTGGGTTTATTATGGATTCTTGATGTTGGTAATAATATGGCTATGGAGCCTTACAGAGCTTTTGTTGGTGATAAATTACCAACTAAACAATTAAGCTTTGGATATCAAATGCAAAGTTTATTTGTTGGTGCAGGTATCGTTTTGGCAAATGCATCTATATTTCTTTTTCAAGATTGGTTTGGCGATGCAGAAACAGCTACAGAAGCTGTAAAATCGATTCCTAAATGGCTGTACTATTCGTTCTTTATTGGCGCAATATTATCGGTCGCAACTATTTTATGGTCTGTTTTAAAAACACCAGAAATTAAACCTTCTAACGAAGAATTAGTAGAAATTGAAAAACATAATTCTTTGCCACTTAAAGAACGATTAAAAACACCATTTATAGAAATTGTTCAGGCAATTAAAGACATGCCTAAGTTTATGTGGAAATTGGCAACAGTTTATTTATTTCAATGGTATGCTCTTTTTATTTATTGGCAATTTATTTCGCCAATGTTTGAAGAAACTATGGCATTTAATAAATCACAAGCATTAAGTCAAGCTGCAAAAATGAATACAACTTATAACTTATCAACCATAATTTTTGCTCTAGCTTTAGTGCCTTTGGCTTTAAAATGGGGAGGAAAAAAAGTGTATGTACTAAGTTTATTTTTAACGGGTATTGCAATGCTTTCAATACCATATATACAAGACCCTATGTTCGTTATTTTACCTATGATTCTTTTTGGAATTGGCTGGGCAGCGATGATGGGAATACCCTACTCTATGGTTTCTAAAATAGTACCGCAAGAAAGACGTGGTGTGTATATGGGAATTTTAAATATGATGATTGTTATTCCTATGGGAATTCAAACCATCACATTTGGTCCAATTGTAAAAAATTTACTACATAACAGTGCTGTAAACGCAATTTTATTAGGAGGTGTGTTTTTTATAATTGCAGGTTTTTTGGCGTTTAGACTGAAAGAACCTAAACATAATATAGAAGAAAACACAGCTATTTAAAGAGTTTGATAAAGTAATTTACACGTTTTTAGTACTAAAACGGCTCAATTATAAAATAAAAGAATTGAAAAAAAAAAATAAAAAAATAGACATTTTATGTGTTGGTGAAGTCCTAGTTGATTTTATTGGCCATCAATCGGGAGTGCTTATAAATAACACAAGAGATTATCATAGATATTTAGGAGGTTCACCAACCAATGTTGCAATGAATTCTGCAAGATTAGGGTTAAAATCAATGATGGTTTCTACTGTTGGAAATGACGGATTTGGAGAATACATATTTAAAAGACTTGCGGAAGTTGGTGTAGATATCAAAAATATTAAAAAACTCGAAAACAATCCTACGAGTGTAATTTTTGTTTCAAAATCTGAAGGAACACCAGACTTTATTCCTTACAGAGATGCTGACTACCAAATTTCTGAAGATCAGATACCAACTAAAACCCTTACAAACACAAACATATTTCACACTACATGTTTTGCATTAAGTAAAGAACCAGCACAATCTACCATTTTAAAAAAGGCTGAGGAAGCTTATAATTTAGGTTGCAAACTAAGTATTGATTTAAATTATGCTAAAAAGCTTTGGCAAAGTCAAGAACATGCTTTAAAAGTAATTAAAACCTATTGTAGTTTCAATCCATTGATAAAAATCAGTGAAGATGATATGCTGCGCTTATTTGAAAAACAACTTCCTCACGAAGAAATTTTTAAATTTTTTCATGATTTAGGTGTGGATACTATTTGTTTAACACTTGGTAGTAATGGTGTAAAATTAGCTCAATTGGGTAAAGAAATTATTGAATTACCCGCTATTAAAGTAGAAAAAGTAATGGATACTACGGGAGCAGGTGATGCTTTTTGGTCTGGATTTTTATTTGCTTACATCAAAGAAAAACCTATAGAAGAATGTTTACAAGTAGCTTTAAAATTAGCCGCTTTAAAACTTCAAAATGTTGGAAGACTTCCAGACAACATTAATATTTTATCTAAACTTTTAGGTTAACAATAATATAAATGAAACAAGAACAAAATAAAATTTCGAATGGTGTAATGCTAAACGCTTACCCAGATAGTATTGGCACAAAATTAAGCGATACAACTGAGATGCTTAAATTACCTGCATTTAAAGATGTATTTTCTTTATTTTATGTACTTCCTACTTTTTTTAATAGCGATTTAGACAGAGGTTTTTCTATTATTGATTACAATTTAAATGAAGATTTAGTTTCTAAAAAAGATTTAAAAGACTTAGAAGAACTAAACATTATGCTAAAGTTTGACATCGTTTTAAACCATTTATCTGTTGCGTCTCCGCAATTTAAAGACTTATTAAAAAATGGCGAAAATTCTAAATACAAAGACTTTTTTATCAACTGGAACACCTTTTGGGAAAATAACGGAGTAAAAAACAACAACGACATTATACTACCTAAAGATGAATTTCTCCATAAATTATTTATGAGAAAAGCTGGTCTTCCAATTCTAAAAGTCCCTTTTCCTGATGGCTCTGAAAGACCTTATTGGAATACTTTTTATCAAGAAATTAAATACAATACCATTACCAGTAAAGATATTAGTGAAATAATCCCCCAAATTTCACAAAAAGCAGAATTGATTTCTAAAAAAATCAATTCTGCTATTCATAAAAATGAAGACTTATCTACTTTAGATTTTGAAGAGTTTAATGATTATAAAGACAAGCTACTATCCTTAGTGAACCGAAAAGCAACGTATTTGGGACAAATGGATGTAAATGCAAAATCTGAATTGGTTTGGGGTTTTTATGAAGAAACGCTTGCAAAAGTTAAAAGCTTTGGCTGTAAAATTTTACGTTTAGATGCTTTTGCTTATTTACACAAAGAAATAGGGCAAACTAATTTTTTTAACAAACCCGGCACTTGGAATTACTTAGAAAGAATCAATCAAATTGCTAAAAAGAATGATTTAATTCTTCTGCCTGAAATTCATGCAGAATATGGTTTAAATCTTCATGATGAAGTTGCTAAAGAAGCCTATCCAATTTATGATTTCTTCTTACCAGGTTTAATGATTCATACGCTTGAAAAAGGAAATAACAAAGCGCTTTTAAATTGGATTAATGAAATTATTAGCAAAAATTACAAAACCGTAAACATGTTAGGTTGCCATGATGGAATTCCTGTTTTAGACCTAAAAGGAAAAGAAGTAAATGGAACTTATAACAAAGGCTTATTAGAAGATTCTGAAATAGAATCAATAATGAATACTATTTTAGAACGCGGTGGAAGAGTGAAAAACTTATATGATCCATCAGGAAATAAAATTTCATATTACCAAGTTAACGCAACATTTTTCAGTGCTTTGGGTGAAAATGAACAGAAATTATTATTGGCAAGAGCGATTCAAATGTTTATGCCCGGAATTCCGCAAGTTTGGTATTTAGATATTTTTGCAGGAAAAAACAATTATGCAGCAGCAGATAAAGGTGGCAGTGGTGGTCATAAAGAAATCAATAGAACCACACTTACAAATAAAGATATTGAACAAGGCCTAAAAAAAGAAATTGTAATGAATCAGCTTAAAATAATGAGGTTAAGAAATACCTTAGATGCTTTTTCTGGTAACATAGAGATTATAGAATCTTTAGAAAACGAACTCAATATTTCTTGGACAAATAATGGTTCTTACGCTCAACTTACATCAAATCTAGCCACATTTTCTTTTAAAATAAATTATTCTGAAAACCAAATCGCTAAACAATTAAATTTTTAAACCCAAAATTAATAGACAAAGCTCTTTAAAAGAAGTGAATAATATTTGCTCTTTCGTTGAAATGCATATATTTGTAAGTTAAATAAGCAATCAACATATTATGAGCGATTCTAGAAAAAGACATGAGGCCTTATTATACCATGCAAAGCCTAAACCTGGTAAAATTGAAGTTGTACCTACAAAAAAATATGCTACTCAACATGATTTAGCACTTGCTTATTCTCCAGGAGTTGCAGAACCTTGTTTAGAAATTGCAAAAGACAAAGAAAACGTTTATAAATATACCGCTAAAGGAAATTTAGTTGCTGTAATTACTAACGGAACAGCTGTTTTAGGCTTGGGTGATATTGGTCCATTAGCCTCTAAACCAGTAATGGAAGGAAAAGGTTTATTGTTTAAAATCTTTGCAGATATTGATGTTTTTGATATTGAAATTGACGCTACAGATGTAGATAAATTTGTAGAAACAGTAAAAGCAATTGCCCCAACCTTTGGAGGAATCAATTTAGAAGATATTAAAGCTCCTGAAGCTTTTGAAATAGAAAGAAGATTAAAAGAGGAACTAAACATTCCGGTAATGCACGATGACCAGCACGGAACCGCAATTATTTCTGCAGCTGCGTTAAAAAATGCAATAGAAATTACAAAGAAAGATATTTCTAAAGTAAAAATTGTAGTAAATGGTGCAGGTGCTGCAGCCATTTCTTGCACACGTTTATACGTAAAGTTAGGTGCACAATTAGAAAATATTGTAATGTGCGATAGTAAAGGAGTAATTCGCAAAGACAGAGACAATTTAACTGCCGAAAAAGAAGAATTTGCAACAGACCAAGATGTACACACACTTGATGATGCCATGAAAAATGCAGATGTTTTTATAGGTTTATCGAAAGGAAACGTGGTTTCTCCAGATATGCTTTTATCTATGGCAAATGATCCTATTGTATTTGCCATGGCAAACCCTGTTGCAGAAATAGATTACGATTTAGCAGTTGCCACTAGAAAAGATATCATCATGGCTACAGGAAGATCAGACCATCCTAACCAAGTGAATAATGTACTAGGTTTTCCGTTTATTTTTAGAGGTGCTTTAGATGTTAGAGCAACTAAAATTAATGAAGAAATGAAAATGGCTGCTGTACATGCTTTGGCCGATTTGGCAAAAAGAGCTGTACCAGAAAAAGTAAATATTGTTTATGATGAAGTTAGTTTATCATTTGGTAGAGAATATATTATTCCGAAACCATTTGATCCAAGATTAATTTATGAAATTCCGCCTGCAATTGCCAAAGCAGCCATGGATTCTGGAGTTGCTCAACATCCAATAACAGATTGGGAAAACTACAGAGAAGAATTAATGGAAAGATCTGGTTCTGGTAGTAAAGAAATTAGAATGATTCATAACAGAGCCAAAAGCAATTTAAAAAGAATTGTTTTTGCTGAGGCAGATCATATTGATGTTTTAAAAGCAGCACAAAGAGTACATGATGAAAAACTTGGTAAAGTAATTTTATTAGGTAGAAAAGAATTAATTCTAGAACTAAAAGAAGAAATAGGTTTTACTGCTGATGTACCAATCTTTGATCCAAAAATAGACGAAGAAGAAGAACGCAGACAACGTTATGGAGAAGCTTATTGGAAAAAAAGACAACGTAAAGGAAGAACCCTTTCTGAAGCTACAAAATTAATGCGAGAACGTAATTATTTTGGAGCAATGATGGTAAACGAAAATGAAGCAGATGCTTTTATTACAGGTTATTCTAGACCTTACCCAAGTGTTTTAAAACCAATCTTAGAGTTGGTAGAAAAAGAAAGAGGTGTTTCTAAAATTGCAGCTTGTAACTTAATGCTAACCAAACAAGGTCCTTTATTTTTAGCTGATACCACTATCAATGTCAATCCTTCATCAAAGGATATGATAAAAACGACACAAATGACTTCTAGTTTGGTGAAAATGTTTGGTATGAAACCAAATGTTGCCATGGTCTCTTTTTCTAACTTTGGTTCATCAAATACAGAAACATCCAAAAAAATAAGAGAAGCTGTAGCTTTTATGCATAGACATTATCCTGATGCAATTGTAGACGGAGAATTGCAAGCAGATTTTGCATTAAACAAAGAGTTATTGGCAAAAGAATTTCCATTTTCTAAACTAAACGGTAAAAAGGTGAATGTTTTAATTTTCCCGAATTTAGAATCTGCAAATATTACCTATAAACTATTAAAACAATTGCAAGGTGCAGAATCTATTGGACCTATGATTTTAGGATTAAGCAAAGCTGTACACGTTTTACAACTAGGTTCTAGCGTTGATGAAATGGTAAATATGGCTGCTTTAGCATGTGTAGATGCGCAGCAAAGAGAAAAGAATAAATAATTTATTACATTAGAGCCCAGAAAAAGCAGATATGATTACACAAGTTAGAGGAAGATTAGTAGAAAAAAACCCAACAGAGGTTGTTGTTGATTGTAATGGAGTTGGTTATTTATTACATATTTCTTTAAATACTTTTTCTAGCTTGCCTGCAGATGAAAATGTAGTTTTATACACACATTTATCAATACGAGAAGATGCACATACACTTTTTGGGTTTATCAATAAAACCGAAAGAGAAATTTTTAAATTATTAATTTCGGTTTCTGGTGTTGGGCCAAGTATTGCAAGAACAATGCTTTCGTCTATGACATCCGAAGAAATACAAAACGCAATTGCTTCAGAAAATGTTGCTTTAATTCAGTCTGTAAAAGGAATTGGTGTAAAAACTGCACAAAGAGTTATTGTAGATTTGAAAGATAAAATATTAAAAACGTTTGATATTGATGAAGTTTCGGTAAGAACAAGCAATACAAACAAAGATGAAGCGTTATCTGCATTAGAGGTTTTAGGTTTTCAAAGAAAACAATCTGAAAAAATAATTACAAGTATTTTAAAAGAAAACCCAGATGCTTCTGTAGAAAAAATCATAAAACTAGCTTTAAAAAACCTATAGTAAATTGATTAAATTATTAAAGAAAATACTTTTTTTAGTGCTTTTTACTTTCGCGGTAAATGCATCTTCTTATGCCCAAAGCACAAAAAGTAAAGACTCTACTGCTGTAGAAAAAGACACTTTAAAATTAAAATACAACTTTAATCACACCCAAAAAGGAAGTCTTTTTTTAGACGATTTAGCTGAGAAAGAAGTTATTTTTGATAAGGAATTAAACAGGTATGTAATCCTTGAAAAAATTGGTGACTATTATACAAAAACACCTGTTTTTTTAACACAAAAAGAATATCAGCAATATCGTTTAAAGCGAGATATGTTGCAATATTATAAAGACAAAGTAAGTGCAACAAATAGTAAAAAGAAAGGTTCTTTAGATGCACAAAAAGATTTATTACCCTCTTACTATGTAAACTCTAAATTTTTTGAATCTATTTTTGGAGGAAATACCATACAATTTACACCCACAGGAAGCTTAAATTTAAAACTGGGTTTAATTTATCAAAATACAGAAAACCCTCAAATATCCGAAGAAAACAGAAGTAGTTTAACCTTTGATTTTGACCAACAAATTAATGCTAGTTTGCGAGCAAAAGTTGGTGAACGTTTAGAATTTACAGCAAATTACGACACACAATCTAGTTTCGATTTTCAAAATCAGGTGAAAATAGATTTTACACCAACAGAAGATGATATTCTTCAAGGTTTAGAAGCTGGTAATATAGAAATGCCCATAAAAAACTCTTTAATAAATGGTGCTCAGAGTTTGTTTGGGGTAAAAACAAAATTAAAATTTGGAAACACCAATGTTACTGCGGTTTTCTCTCAGCAAAATTCAGAAAGTAAAACTATCGTTGCACAAGCAGGTGCTTCTATACAAGAATTTGAGTTACAAACTACAGATTATGATAATGACAGACACTTTTTCTTATCACAATTTTTTATAGACAACTATTCAAATTCGTTAAAAAATTATCCATTAATAAGTAGTCAAGTAAATATTACACGGATTGAGGTTTGGGTAACAAACAGAAATGCAAGTACAGAAGATTTTAGAAGTATTGTAGCAATTGCCGATTTAGGAGAATCTAATAATATAAATTCAACTTACAAAAATTTAGTAGATAATAACGGAACAGTTGTAAACACAAACCCTGTTAGTATTAATACAAACGGACAAGTTTTAAACTTACCTCAAAATAATTCTAACAACATTTATAGCACCACTATTTTAGCAGGAATTAGAGATATTTCTACTGTTGATAATACTCTAAATGGTACTTTTCAAATGGAACAAGGAACAGATTATTCCATCCTTGAAAATGCAAGAAAATTAGGTACAAGCGAATTTACTTTAAACTCACAATTGGGATATATATCTTTAAATAGAAGATTAAACGATGGTGAAGTTTTAGCAGTTGCTTATGAATATACGATTGCAGGAAGTGTAACGGGTAGTACAGAAAAATCTTTTAAAGTTGGGGAGTTTTCTAATGACGGAATTACCTCTCCAGACAATTTAGCCGTAAAATTATTACGTAGCGAAATTTTAACAACAAAAAGGACTAATGATTTTGGAAGCGAAGAATCTTTTCCTACTTGGCGTTTAATGATGAAAAACATTTATGCTTTAGGTGCTTTCCCTTTAACGCAAGATGGTTTTCGTTTCGAAATTCAATATAGAGATGATGCAACGGGTATTGCATCGAATGTGTTACAAAATGCACAAACTACAGATATTGCAAACACACCTTTAATTCAGGTTTTAAAATTAGATCAACTTGACCAAAGTCAGTTTAGAACTGCAGATGGTTTTTTTGATTATGTAGAAGGCGTTACAGTAAATTCTGAAAACGGATATGTAATTTTCCCAAATCCAGAACCTTTTGGAAACGACTTAGCCAACAAATTAACAAGTGCTGCTGATGAAAATTATTTGTTTAAAGAATTGTATTTAAACACAAAAATTAACATTCAAAATAACTTTCAAAACAAAGACAAATATTTCTTAAAAGGATATTTTAAATCAGAAAATTCTGGCGGAATTTCTATTGGCGCTTTTAATGTGCCAAGAGGTTCTGTAAAAGTTACTGCTGGAGGAAAACAATTAGTGGAAGGAGTAGATTTTGTGGTTGATTATCAGTTAGGAAAAGTACAAATTATAGATCCGGGCTTACAAGCATCTGGAACTCCTATAAATGTATCTACAGAAAATAATGCCGTATTTAATCAACAAAGAAAAACCTTTATGGGTGTGGATGTTGAGCATACATTTTCTGAAAAATTTGTAGTGGGTGCAACCATCCTAAATATTAATGAAAGACCATTAACCCCTAAAGTTAATTTTGGTGCAGAACCAATAGACAATACTATGTTTGGTTTTAATATCGATTATTCTACAGAGGTACCTTACTTTACGAAACTAGCAAATAAATTACCTTTTGTAGATACAGATGTGCCTTCTAACTTTTCTGTTAGAGCAGATATGGCTTATTTATTACCTGGAACTCCAAGTGGAATCGATGTTGCTGGCGCTGCAACTTCTTATATCGATGATTTTGAAGCATCACAAATACCTATAAGTTTATTATCTCCATTAGATTGGTATGAAGCAAGTACGCCAAGATATTTTAATGGTTTTAATGGTGATCAAAGTGATTTATCTTACAATTATAAAAGAGGAAAATTAGCATGGTATAGTATTGACCAAATTTTTTACGGATTAGGACAAACACCTGCAAGCATAGATGCTGATGAATTATCGAGAGCAGAAACAAGACAAATTAATTACAGCGAATTATTTCCAAATGTACAATTAGATATTACACAAAATTCTTTGGTAAGAACTTTAGATTTAGCTTATTTTCCGCAAGAAAGAGGTTCTTACAACTACAATCCTAATGCAAGTTTTAATGGAGATAATGTAACGTTGCCAAGTCCTGAATCTAATTGGGGTGGAATTATGCGTCCGTTAACTACTAATAATTTTGACCAAGCCAATGTTGAATTTATTCAATTTTGGATTATGGATCCTTATCAAAATTATTCTATTACAAACGCAGAAGGTTTACCACAAGGTGTAAATCCAAATAGTTTAACAAATCAAGTTGGAGATTTATACATCAATTTAGGAAACGTTTCTGAAGACATTGTAAAAGATAATCGTAAAATGTTTGAAAACGGTTTACCAGAAGATGGTTTAAAAATCGATGGTTCTAACGTAAATAGAACAACTTGGGGAGATGTTCCTAGAAATCCATCAATCATTTATGCTTTTAGCGAAGAAGATGCTGCAAGAACTAATCAAGATGTTGGTTTTGATGGTTTAAATGATACTGAAGAAAAAAGCCTAGGAAATATTGGAGCCTATAGTTCTTTAAATGATCCTGCAGCAGATAACTTTAAATTTTTTAGAGGTGCAGATTTAGACGCAATTAATGCATCCGTAATTAAAAGGTATAAAGACTACAATAATACACAAGGAAATTCGCCAACCTTAAATCAATCGCCAGAAACATATCCAACATCCTCTACCACTTATCCAGATGTAGAAGACATCAACAGAGACCAAACAATGAATACTGTTGAGAGTTATTATGAGTACAAAATTTCTATGAATCAGGCTGATTTGGTAACAGGTACAAATTATATTGTTGATGAAAAAACAACCACTGTAACGCTAGAAAACGGAAATACACAACAAACCAAATGGTATCAATTTAGAGTTCCTATTAGAAATGGAACACCCATAAATGGAATTTCTGATTTTAACAGTATCCGTTTTGTTAGAATGTTTTTAACAAACTTTAAAATGCCTGTTGTTGTTCGTTTTGGAGAATTAGATTTAGTTCGTGGCGATTGGAGACGTTACACTAAAACGATAGACGGAACTGTAAATTCTGATAGAGATTTAAATCAATCAGAATTAGAAGGTTTTGAAGTTGGTGTTGTAAGTATTGAACAAAATGATGGTAGTTACATTGAACCACCAGGAATTGAAAGAGAACGTTTACAAGGAAGTACAACCGTACAATTACAAAATGAACAATCTGTAACTTTAAAAGTAACCAATTTAGAACCAAATAGTACCAGAGCTATTTATAAAAATATAAGTGTAGATTTAAGACGTTTTAAAAATCTTAAAATGTTTATGCATTTACAAGGAGATGAAGGTTTTAATGGTGTTATACGTTTGGGTACTGATTTAGACGACAACTATTATGAAATAGAAGTTCCGTTAACGGTAAGTTCTGGAGGAAATGGACAGTATGACATTTGGCCAGAAGTAAATAATTTAGATGCATTTTTAGAAACTTTTGGAAAAGTAAAATTAGAAAGAGATGCAATTGGTGCAGCTATTAATGAAATCTATACTTCTACATCACAAACAGACGGTTTACCATACACCATTAGTGTAAAAGGAAACCCAACATTAGCAAAATTAAAGACAATAATGCTGGGTTTAAAAAACACAGGTGTTGTTTCTAAAAGTGGTGAAATATGGTTTAATGAGTTGCGTTCTTCTGGTTTTGATAATAAGCCAGGTTGGGCCGCAGTTATGAATGCGGATGCAAATTTTGCAGATGTTGCCAATGTTTCTCTTGCCGGAAGCATCAAAACAATTGGTTTTGGTAATGTAGAAGATAGAGTAAGTCAACGTAGTTTAGACGAAACCAAACAATATGATGTTGCCACAACGATTAACCTTGGTAAAGTTCTAACTCCAGAAAAATGGGGAATTCAATTACCTATGAGTTACAGTATAGGTGAAGAATTTATAGATCCAAAATTTGATCCACAATACCAAGATGTAACATTAGCAGATGCTCTTGAACAAAATCCAAATAGTGAGTTTTCTAGAGATTATACCAAAAGAACAAGCATTAGTTTTATAAATGTTAAAAAGAATAGAAACCCTAATTCATCAGAAAAACCTCAATTTTATGATGTAGAAAACATAGCGGTTTCATACTCTCATAACAAAGAATTTCATAGAGATTATAATATTGAAAAATATATAAACGAAAATGTAACGGCTTCTGCAGGATATAATTTTAACTTTGACTCTAAATCTATAGAACCTTTTAAAAATAATGATTCTATATTTAGAAGTGATTTTTGGAAATTCATGAAAGACATAAATTTCAATCCTGTTCCAAAAACACTAGCCGTTAATTCTAGAATTAATAGAGCTTATAATGAGCAACAATCTAGAAATTTAGTAGAAGGTTTATCTGCTCAGCCAGAATTAAAACAACGTAGATTTTTATTTGATTGGGATTATGCAATTGGTTTCGATTTAACCAAATCATTACAAGTAAACTTTAACGCAACCAATAGTTACATGTATGACACCTTTGGAAACGGAGAAGATATTCAGGTATTTGACGATTTCTTTAATACAGGAAGACCAAATCATTATCATCAAAAATTAAACTCAACCTATAATTTACCTTTAGATAAGTTTCCTTTTTTAAGTTTTATGAAAGCGGATTATGCATATACCGCAGATTTTGATTGGCAAGTTTCATCGCAAGATCAAACCATTGTAGAACAAATTGGTAATGTAATACAAAACGCAAATACACATAATATAAATACAACACTCTCTTTTGATAAATTGTACAAACAAATAGGTTTTGAAAAATTATTGCTTACAAAATCGCAACGCAAAAACGCAAAAGGACAAAATACTGCAAGACTAAAACCTACTAAAAACTTACCATTAGGGAAACAAATATTAAAAACATCTTGGGATATTGTTACTTCTGTAAAACAAGGTAAAATAAGTTATACAGAAAATAACGGACAATACTTACAAGGGTATACAGAAGATATTGGCTTTTTAGGCGGCGCACCTACTTCATTTGCTTTTGGTAGCCAAGTTGATATTAGAAACAAAGCACTAGAAAATGGTTGGCTTGTTACTAGAACTGATGGAGGCGAATATTTTAATAAAACGTTTAGCAGAACAAAATACGATAAATTAGACTATACATTTACTTTAAAACCTATTGAAGATTTAAATATTGATGTAATTGGTAATAAAATTAATACTGCAGACATTTCTCAACAAATAGATTTAATAGAAGGTAAAAATGCTTTTGAAGATACACCGGTGTTTGAAACAGGAAACTTTAGTACAAGTCATTCTATGCTTTCAACAGCGTTTACTAATGGTGATGCACTTTTTCAAACAATGAAAGATTACAGAAGTATTATTTCTAATAGATTAGCCACAGAAGCAAATGCACCAATAGACGGATTTGGAGAAAATAGTCAACAAGTATTATTGCCTTCTTTTATGGCAGCCTATTCTGGAAAAAACCCTAATAAAGTAAGCACAAGTTTATTTAGAAACATACCAATTCCAAACTGGACATTGCGTTATAATGGCTTAATGAAATTTGATTGGTTTAAGAAAACTTTTGCAACATTTGTAGTATCACACGGTTATAGATCTTCTTACACCATATCAAGTTTTACAAATAACTTACAATATAGCGACGCAACAGCTTTTACAGAAAAAAACGCAGCAGGTAATTACGAATCTAAAAGATTGGTTGCTGCAGCTACTTTAGTTGATGAATTTTCACCACTTATTAAAGTGGATATGAAAATGAAAAACTCATTTTCTTTAAGAGGAGAAGTTAAAAAAGACAGAACCTTAACAATGAACTTTAACAATAGTACTTTAACAGATATCGCAGGTACAGAATATATTTTTGGTTTTGGTTATGTTTTTAAAGATGTTAAAATGAATACTCGCTTTACAGGTAAAAAAACTACTTTAAAAGGAGATATTAATTTAAGAGCAGATGTTTCTTTAAGAGATAATTTAACACAAATAAGATACGTAGATGAAGATAATGATCAAATAAGTGGTGGTCAGAATTTATTTTCTATTAAATTTACGGCAGATTACAGATTGAATAGTAATTTAACAGCATCGTTTTATTACAATCATCAAACATCTAAATATGCTATATCTACCACTTTTCCAAGACAAGCAATTAATGGTGGCTTTAATATAGTGTACAACTTAGGAGGTAACTAAAATAAATAAAAATAAAAATTAATTAAAATGAATATTCCAGCTGAATTAAAATACACCAAAGACCACGAGTGGGTTCAAATTGAAGGTAATGTTGCAACTGTAGGAATTACAGATTTTGCACAAGGTGAACTAGGAGATATAGTTTATGTAGATGTAGATACTTTAGAAGATACCGTTGAAGAAGGAGAAATTTTTGGTTCTGTTGAAGCAGTAAAAACAGTTTCCGATTTATTTATGCCTTTATCTGGAGAAGTAATAGAATTTAATGAAGGTTTAGAAGATGAACCAGAATTAGTAAATACTGACCCCTACGGTAAAGGCTGGATGATAAAAATAGCACTTTCAAATACATCTCAAATAGAAAACTTATTAGATGCAGAAGCCTATAAAAAAATTATTACTGGGTAACCTTTACATTGTCGCTATAATTATTACGCTAACTATTGCTTGCCTTAGTCTTATTAAAATGCCAAGCTATACAACAAAGATTACTAATATTGACAAAGTTTATCATACTATTGCCTACTTTACGCTAGGTGTTACCTGGTTATTCTCATATTATAAGAAACCAGAAAAAAAATATTTAATTGTAATTTGCTGCATTATTTTTGGCATAATTATTGAAGTAATCCAAAGTAAATTAACAAGTTATAGATCAGGAGATTATCTAGATGTTATTGCAAATTCATTTGCAATTTTTTTAGCTTTATTGATATTTAACCTGTTTTCTAAAAAAAAAAAGATTAATTAACTATAAGACTTGTATTTTACACAATAATTTAATTAAATTAGCAACCTATTAAAAAATCTTTAAGAATGGAAATTAAGAAGAGTCCTAAATCAAATTTAGAAAATTTCAGCAAGATATTTATGCAAATTGGTCTTGTATTAGCCTTATTTGTAACTTATGTTGCTATAGAACAGAAAACTTATGACAAAACCTATGGTGAATTAGCTACGGTTAACATGAGTGCTCAAATGGAAGAGGACATTCCGATTACAGAAAGAGTAGAACCAGTAAAACCGCCATCTCCACCTCCACCAGCTCCAGAAAAGATTGAAGTTGTAAAAGATGATAAAGAAGTTAAAGAAACTGTTATAGAAACTACAGAAACAGACGAAACTAAAGCTATTAAAGTTCAAGAAATTGTAGAAGTACAAGAAATTGAAGAAGTTATAGAAGATGTAAGTTTTATGATTATTGAAGACGTACCTGTTTTTCCAGGTTGTACAGGAAGTAAAGACGAATTAAAAGATTGTTTTAGTCAAATGGTACAAAAGCATTTCTCTAGAAAATTTGATGCAGAATTACCAAATGAATTAGGTTTATCTTCTGGTAGAAAAAGAGTATTTATCGGTTTTAAAATTGATAAAAACGGAAACATAGTAAACGTTCAAGCAAGAGGACCTCACCCTAAAATCGAAGATGAGGTAATCAAAGTAATGAAACAATTACCAAAAATGAAACCAGGTAGACAAAGAGGGAAACCAGTAGGTGTTAAATATAGTATTCCTTTTACTTTAGTAGTAGAGTAAATTATAAATACAAAGCATAAAAAAAGCGTTTAGATAATTTCTAAACGCTTTTTTTATGCCTTAATACGGCATCTTGATAAACCCAATGACTATTTTTATATGAAGTTAATTCCACACAAATAAAACCAATTATTCAATTAAATTTCACTTTCTTTTATAGTAAACACATCAATTATTTTATTAATGAAAATGGATAAGAAAAATTTCTATCCTCACTCATAAATTATACCGTTAAACGAAAAGCTCTTAAAAGTATGGATACTTTTTAAAAAAGGTTCTTAACTTCTACTTAAAAGTATGGATACTTCGTCTTAAAAGTATCAATACTTTATCTAAGAAGTTACATAAGTTTTAAAAAAAATATGGTATGTTTTTCAACCTTTGACTTGACCTTTGATTATAGAAATATATTTATAACGTTTCTAACACATTGTGCATTATGATGAAACAATAATATTGAGAATAATTCAAGTGGATTTTGAAGAATTAAATTTATTTCTACATACCTATTTAAATGCGAAATAATTTCATGTTAGGTATTTATCCAAAAAATCACACTAACATTTTGAAAACCATTTTTAAATAAAATTGCAAAACTGAAATATCTATTA
>JANQTQ010000208.1 GCA_030731625.1 Polaribacter sp.
AAATCCAACAACCCTTCTTCAACAATTGCCAAGGTATAGGTCATTTCTTTGTTGTTTTTTTCTGATATTTTCACAACAAACTCCTTTTCTGGAGCTACCTCTTTTGGCATCACAATTTGTGGTTCTAATTTCGTAGAAGCATCTTCTATCAAAACCGGAATTGTGCCGTACAATCTAATTGGCAAATCGTTTTCTGAAACTTGGTGTGGCTGTAATAAAGAAATATTTACAAACACATTTGGCGCCATATTTTTCTTGATAGGAATCTCTACAGAAGTGGTTCCTTTTGTAGTTTTTACCCATTTTGTTTCTAGTATTTTTGTACCATTTTCTATACTGATTAAGGCGCGACCTCCACTTCCTGAAGGAAATGCAATTTTTGCAGTTTCGCCAACATTATACTTTTCTTTATCCGCAGAAAATATCAACATTTTTGCCGCTTCTTTATCACCAGAAGTTGAATTTTGCCACCAATTTTTATAAAAATAAGCAGTTCTTCCCGTTGCATGTCCGCTTTTTTTATCAATCACTCGTATTAAAAATCTTCCTCTTTCTTGTTCCGGAATATTCAGTTTAAAATTCCCTTCTCCTTTTAAATTTGTACTAATTGTGGAAGTTAAATACGGTTTATGATAGGTGCTAGAAGTATATCTCGATAAATTATCTTCGGATGAACTCCACCACCAACGCCATTCTATTTTATAAACTTGTACTTCAATTTCATCTCTCTGAATCGGTTTCCCTTTTTCATCCACAGAAATTACAGAGAAGGTTTGATTTTGATCCGTAAAAAAAGAATCATATTTATTGCCTTCGGGTGATTTTAAACCTACCAAAGCATCAAAAGGTGCATATTTTTGGGTAAATGCATCCAACGAAAAATCACCTCCATTTTCAAAAGCACGAACCAAAAACTGAATATTTAACATTCCTGGAGCATTTTTACCAATCGTTATATTATTCTTGATTTTCGCGAATCCGTTTTCATCTAATTTACCTTCAAAAACCGTAATTTCTTCAGGATCAAAAGACCTTGATGGATCGGTAAAAACATATTGCTCGTACTTTTTAAAACTATAATTTGTAGCAGAAATTTTTGCTTTTACCTCGGCTTTTAAGTTTTTAGCAGGCGTTCCATGCAACCATTTTACATCTAACGTTCCGTTAATTGGTTTTTTATAGGATAGTATTTCATCCTCAAAATCAATTTTAATTTTTAACCGATTTGGCTTAACCGTTTCAATTTTTAAATACTTGTAAAATTTCGCACCTCCCACAGAAACTTGTGCCGTATAGGTTCCTGTTTTTGCTTGTGGCGAAGTAGTAACTTTAAAGTTGTAAAAATTATGTACGTTTTCTGAGGTTACGTTTTTGTAAATTAATTTTCCGTTAGGATCAATAATTTCCATTTTTACAGGATGATTTTCTGGTAATTTCGTATCCGCATCATTCAATAAAAACGTTAAATGCAAAGAATCTCCAGGTCTCCAAACTCCACGTTCTCCATAAATATATCCTTTTAAGCCTTTTTGAGTTTTGGTTCCAGCAACATCAAACTTACTTAAAGACAAAGAATTTCCATCTAACAGCTTTAGATACGTTTTATTTTTCCCTTTAGAAACAATGGCAAATACCCCATTTTTATCAGATTTTATAGAAACAATTCCATCAATATTTGTTGTTCCAGAAGCAATTTCCTCTTGCTGAAAATTATATAATTTTACAATTGCACCCGCTTCTGGTTTTGTATTTAAAATATTAGTAACTGCAAAAAAGTAGTTGTTATCTGTTCCTTTTTTGGCAATTACACCCAAATTTGTAGCCAGTAAATTCTGAGCAATTATGCGATCTTCGTTATAATATGCATCATGACATGGATTGTTTCTTTCTTCCCAGTTATAGCTATACTCTTTATAACTATACAATTGATTATCCCAATACAATTCCTCTCGTTCCTCTTCGCTTTCAATTTCGTCTATATTAAAATAATGCGTTTCATCTTCATTTTCTATATCATTATTTTCTGATGAAATTTCATTTTCTGAACACTCATAAAACGCCTGACTTTTATTAAAACTCAGTTCAATTCTATAGATTGCACCAGGTTCTGTGACCATCATTTTAGAAAGATCTACACTATAAGCTTTCCATCTTTGCGTATTATTTTCTTTGTTATCAATTAAGATAATTGTTTGTTTAGCAACGCGTCTACCTACTCTTTTTATTGCATACTTGTAATTGCTATTAAGATCTTCTTCTTGTAAAAATTGAAGCACATTTTTCTGATAAATTTTTATAATTCTAACCTCAACTTCTTTGACATTTACTGCTTCAAAATTGAATTTTAAATCTTTAGAATTCGGTAAAATTGTTCCGTTGCTGATGGCTCTAATTGCTGGTTTTTTCTGTTCGAAAGAAATTGTTTCTGAAAAAGTTTTAGTCAGTTTTTTATCATCAGAATTTTGAATTCCTTGAAAAACAGACACTAAGACAACTCCATTAAATTTAGCTTCAGAATACACTTTAAGTTCGTTGCCATTCAAAATAAAACGCGGAGTTTCTATATTTTCAATCGTAATTAAACCATCAAAGTTTTGTTGTTTTTTAAGCGCATCCGAAAAACTGATTGAAACATATTGTTCTTCATCATTATGTACTTTTACGTCTAAAACTTTAAAGGTATTTTTATCTGGGATGCTTATTTTGCTCGTTCCTTTAGAGATTGCATTTATCGCTTTTCCATCCCAATTAATTTCTAAAATACTTTCGTTTTGATAACGTTGAATACTATCAATTCTGAAATCGAAAAC
>JANQTQ010000209.1 GCA_030731625.1 Polaribacter sp.
TTAACTGTGCCTTTTGCAAGATACGTTGTGCAACATCAAAATGAAATTACATTTCCTTTTAAAAGATATCAAGTACAACCTGTTTGGAGAGCAGATCGTCCACAAAAAGGGCGATTTAGAGAATTTTTTCAATGTGATGCAGATGTTGTTGGTAGTGCATCTTTATGGCAAGAAGTAGAATTTATTCAATTATATGACAACGTTTTTGGTAAACTTGGTCTATCAGAAACAACAATTAAAATCAATAATAGAAAAATTTTATCAGGAATTGCAGAAGTTATTAGCTTCTTTAGAATCGATGTTGCAAACATCCGAAGAAGGAAAAAATGGCGTTGAAGAGTTGCGTTTTGTCATAAATGCCATTGAAGAATTAGGTTTAGCCTCTGCAAATTTAGAAGTTGATGTAACTTTGGCAAGAGGATTAAATTATTATACGGGTGCAATTTTTGAAGTTTCTGCACCAAAAGGTGTACAAATGGGGTCTATTGGCGGCGGTGGAAGATATGACGATTTAACCGGAATTTTTGGATTAAAAGATGTTTCTGGAGTTGGAATATCATTCGGATTAGATCGTATTTATTTGGTTTTAGAAGAGCTAGGGTTGTTTAAAATAGTTGATTTGCCAAAACCGAAAGTTATTTTCTTAAATTTTGATGCATCTACTGATGGTTTAAAAATGAAAGCTTTAAAAAGTTTACGAGAAAATAATATAAAATCTGAATTTTATCCGGATTTAGCTGAAAGTAATAAAGCACAAAAACGACAATGGAAATACGTTACAAATAGAGAAATAGAATTTGTAGTTTCTGAAGTAGAAAACGACAGTTTCATTTTAAAAAATATGATTTCTGGAGAGCAAACAAATTGTAGTTTAACAGAATTAGTAGATATTTTAAAAAAATAAAAATTATAGTTTTATAGTTTTTATTGATTAGTAAAATAAATTAGTACGTTGTAAACACGTAAATTTGCATATTAATATTGATTGAAATGTTTGAATTGAGCAGCAAAATGAATGACGAAAGAATTGACGAAATTGGAGAGAACCACATTGGTACTTCTGCCAAAAATCCTTTAAGAGCAGATGCTTTTGATATTTCTGATGAAGAAAAAATAAAAAAAATAGAAGAAAGTGTTAGAGATATTTTAAACACTTTAGGTATGGATTTAACAGATGATAGTTTACATGGAACTCCAAAAAGAGTTGCTAAAGCATTTGTGAATGAGATGTTTATGGGTTTAAATCCTAAAAACATGCCAAAACCTTCTACTTTTGAAAATAACTACAATTATGGTGAAATGTTGGTAGAAAAAAACATTGTGGTGTATTCTACTTGCGAACATCATTTATTACCAATTATTGGTAGAGCACATGTTGCTTATATCTCAGGTGGAAGAGTTATTGGGTTGTCTAAAATGAACAGAATTGTAGAGTATTTTGCTAAAAGACCGCAAGTACAAGAGCGTTTAACAATGCAAGTTGTACAAGCAATGCAAGAGGCTTTAGGCACTCAAGATGTTGCTTGTGTTATTGACGCAAAACATTTATGTGTAAATTCTAGAGGAATTAAAGACATAGAAAGTTCTACAGTAACTGCAGAATTTGGAGGTAAATTTAAAGAAAAAGAAACAAAAAGGGAATTTTTAGATTATCTAAAAATGGGTACAAAATTCGAATAGATTTCGATTTTTTAATCCTCAAAATATAATTTAGTATACAATCCGTTTAGAATTTTTAAACGGATTTTTTTGTACAAAATAAAAACATCTAATTTCATTTTTTTGACATATATTTTAAAATTTCTACTAAAATATATGTTAAATTAGCTTTTTTATATACAATATTACCTTATTATTACCTCAGCATTACCTCAACATTGCTCTAAATCACCCATTTTCAATATTTTTATCTAAAAAAATATAATCTTGTAGCTAGTTGGTTTCATTGAGTATTTCTTAATTTTTTGTGATACTTTTAATTATGTATGGTTTTTATTGTGGTGTTATTGGTGATATTTTGAATATATGAGAGTTAATATTGTATAAAATCAATTAAAAACTATTTATTATGAAAAAAATTATTTTTTTACTCTTTTTATTAATCTCGTCTTTGGGTTATGCTCAAACTTCAAACTATTGCTCTACAGAGGTATTGCATCTCAATATTCCTGCGGAGACAGCTTCTGCAGTTAATTTAACCATTGTTAATATAGGCGCTACTAAAATGAAAGTAACAGTCGCCAACGCAGATATATCTTTTTTAGATCTATTAGGAACGATTACTGGTAATCCAACTAAATCAGCTGCTGATAGTTCTGTATCTGGTGAAATTAGTATAACATTGACATGGGCGGCAGCAGCTCCTGATAATGTAACAATTCAATTTATTCAATGGCGTAAGGCAGGTGCTGCAACATGGCAAATAAATGATGCTACTACTCCGTTTACTGGAGTTTGTGCAGTAATACCACCAGGAGAAGATGCAACTTTAAGTGATTTACAAGTAGATTCTGCTACATTAACAGATTTTGCACCTGGTAAAGAAAATTACGATTTTAGTCTTGCAGAAGGAACTACAGTTGTACCTACTATTACTGGAGCAACAGTAAATGAAGCGGGAGCAACTACAGTAATTACGCAAGCTACAGGAATACCTGGAGATGCTACTGTTGTAGTAACTGCATCAGGAGGAGTAATAACAAAAACATATACTGTATCATTTTTTATAGCAGCTTCTGCAGAACCTACAACAGCGGCGCCAATACCTACTAGTTTACCTGCGGATGTAATATCTGT
>JANQTQ010000210.1 GCA_030731625.1 Polaribacter sp.
CCGTTAAATAATTTTCCATCTGCAGAAACGATATACGATTCATCAGCATTTAATCCCGATAAAATTTCTACTTGATCTCCATAAGTTCTGCCCAAACGCAACCAACGCAACATTGCTGTATTATTTCCGCTAATTACATAAACGCCAGATAATTGCCCGTTTTTAACTATTGCATCAACAGGTACTAAGATACTTTCTGAGTTATTTTTTTTATCAACTGGAAACTGAACGGTAGTAAACATACCAGATAAAATAGTGGCATCGGTTTTTTCTAAACTAATTTTCACTAAATATTGACCTCCACTATTTTTAGCAGAAGTACTAACTTCTATTACTTTCCCCATTAAAGATTTGTTGATAGATTTTACCAAAACAGTAACCTCTGTGTCATTTTTAATTTGAACAATTTCTGTTTCTGGTACCATCGCTACAACTTCAAAATCTCCAGGAGTTTCTAAACTAATTAAAGGCATTCCTGGATTTGCCATATCGCCAACCTCCACGTTTTTAGCAGTAATTACACCACTAAAAGGCGCTGTAATATTTGCATATTCAAACTGTGCATTAATTTCGTTTTTCATTTGATTTGCAGATTCTAATCCCGCTTTAGCCATTTGATAATTAGCCGTCATATCATCCATTTCTTTTTGAGTGATGCTATTACTTGCAAATAAATTTTTAAAACGATTGTAATTTTTTTCTGCATTGTTAAAAGCTGTTTTGGCTTGTGTAATTCCTGCATTTATTTGTCCTTTTTTAGCTTGCAAATCTGTGTTGTTAATAGAAATTAACAATTGACCTTTTTGCACTTTATCGCCAACATTTACGCTTGCTTTGGTCACAAAACCCATCATTCTAGTGCTTAAATCGGCACTATTAGAAGCTGTTATTTTTCCGCTTACAGACAAAAACTGACTGCTATTATTCAATGCTACTTTACGAACATTTACAGGTATTGCTATTGAATTATCGACAACTACTTTTTCTTTATCAGATGAACAACTTGTTATAAAAATTGCTGCTGAAACTATTAAAATGGTGTATAAATATTTTTTCATTTTTTTGATTTTATTTTATGATTGACTGAAAACTGCTATTGATTACTGCCAACTATTTTAGTTTTTTGTTAAAAATTCTAAATACGTTTGTGTATAATTATATTCGAAAATGGTTTGATAATATTCTAATTGTTTTTGAGAAAATTGCGTTTCTGCCATCAATAAATCGGATGTTTTTTCTAAACCTTCTTTAAATCTATTTTTTCTAATTCTTAAAGACTCTTTAGATTGCTCTACCGCTAAACCAGTTAATTCTAATCTATTTTTAGCATCTATTAATTGGCGTTTAGCTTTGTTTAATTCTAAATTACTTTTAGACACATATTGGTTGTATTCTAATTTAGATTGCTCAAATTCTGCTTTACTTTTTTGTGCTTTCCCAAATCGTTTAGACCCCTGAAAAATATCCCAACTTAATTGCGCACCAATTAAATAGCCATTTGCATCACCTTTAAAAACCTGATTGTCATAAATTTCATAACTTCCAAAAGCATTTAAACGCGGTAAAAAAGTCATTTTATCAGCTTTATTCATTTCTTCATATGCATTCGTTGCTAACTGCATTGCCTTAATATCGCTTCTGTTTTCAGAAACTTTTTGATCATCCATATTAAAAGCACCAATCGTTAAATCATCAATTGGTTTGTACACCACAAACTCTTTATCATTCATTAAAAAAGACAAATAATTAGAGGCATTTTGCAAGTTGCTTTTTGCCGTTTGTAACTGATTTTTTACTTCGGTAATTTTAACTTCTACATTTAAAATATCTGCTTGTTGTAAAAAACCTTGCTCAAAACTATTTGTTGCTATTTTTTTATTGGCTTCTGCAGCTTCTAAAGCTAATTCTAAAACCTCAACAGCTTTATACGCTAATTGTAATTGCATATATGATTTTTCAACTTCAAAAGTTACATAATCTGCAGTTCTATTAGATTGTAAAGACATTGCTTCCATTTTAGATTTAGCAGCTTTTCGTTGATAAAAGCCATCTAAATTGATTAAAGGTTGCTGAATTTCAATCTTCGTTGCAAAGTTTCTTGTCGTTGTTGGATCGTTTAATAAAGCAGGATTAAAATCATTCTGAGTTAAAATTTCTTGATTTAATTTAGACCCAAAAGCCATTAACGGATTCGTTGTAGAAATACCTGTATAACTTGCCGTTATATTTGGTAAAAAAACCGCATTGGTTTGATTATAGTCTGCTTTTGCTTTGTTAAATTCTTGTTCAGAAATTTTAATAGCAATATTATTTTCTGACACTTTTAATAACAAATCTGCCTTAGTAATTGGCACTTCTGTTTGCGCTTGCATACATAAGGTAGCTGCAAAGAAATAAAGGATGGTTATTTTGTTTTTCATGTATATTTTCTATTTACTACCACAAAAGTACGCGTAGAATAAATGCTAGTTTGTAACTAATGTTACATGTAAAAAAAAGAAGAGAGTAAAAATACTCTCTTCTTCAGGATGTTAATAACCTATTAACACTTAACTAACCAAAAACTGATAACCACATCAGTTTACTTTTCTAGTGCCTCCATGTCCGCCAGCAACAATAAACATTATTTTGATACTTAAATAAATGAATTTGAAAAACTGAATGACCGGATTCATCATTTTAAATCGTTGATATTTTGAAATTCTTTCTGTCATGATATTTTATTTTATTATTCTGAAAATAAATTGTTTAAGTTTCATTCCTACTCAGGA
>JANQTQ010000211.1 GCA_030731625.1 Polaribacter sp.
ATTGGCACAATTAATTGCCGGTTTTATGGAGCAAAAAACAGGAAACAATTTTGGCTTTGCTGCTTTTTCTACGTACGGTGCTTTTTGGATTGGTTTAGGAATTATTTGGCTGTTAAATAACTTTGGCGTTTACGTTTCAAGCACCACAGATGTAGGTTTTTACTTGGTGGGCTTTACCCTTTTAACCATTATCTTTTTTATTGGTTCTTTATTTATTCATCGTGCTATGACTTTCACTTTTGCAACGTTAACGATCGGTTTTATTTTATTAGACGTAGCACATTTCGGATTTCCAGAAGCCACTCCTGTAGCAGCAATTGTATTAATTATTTGTGCATTTAGTGCTTGGTATATGATGGCAGCTATTGTAATAAATGATGTTGCTGGTAGAGAAATTTTAAAAACAGGAAAACCCTGGATTCAAAAAAGTGTATAATATATACCTACTTTTTTAATTTACACAAAAAACAGCCCTTCTTTTGCGGTAAACACTTTAAGGTTTACCCTAAAAGAAGGGCTTTCCTTTTTTTAATTGTTTTGCAATTATCCGTATATTTCAATTAATATCTATCCATAGAAATCAAAAAAACAGGGAAACATTTTTAATGAATCCAATAAGCTAAAACATCCTAATAACACGTATAAAACAGGTCAATAACAATCAGTATAGTAGTTTAATCATCATCATAAAACTACACTTTCATCAAAAAAGCATTTTTTTTAATTCTTATTATTACGTTGTAATACTCAACAAAAAGCTCGTATCTCCTAATATTATAATTTACTTAAATTAAAAAATGTAAATCATAAAGACAAACACTGATTTTTATCATAAAAACTTAAAAAACATCAATTTAAATAAAATTTAAAAGCGTTATAAATTAGCTTTTTCAGCTAAAACTTTCGTTTCCATTTCGCTTTTAATTCAGTATTTTAATTACTTTTAATCAATAATATTAAAACACACTATTTTATGGAACATACATACAGTAAATGGCATCATCCCTACAAACCTGCTGCAAAGTATAAAAAGAAAGTAGCTTATTTTAGCATGGAATTTGGAATAGATCAATCTTTTAACATTTACTCAGGAGGATTGGGTTTTTTAGCAGGCTCTCACATGCGTTCTGGCTTTGAATTAAAACAAAATATGATTGGTGTTGGTATGCTTTGGAAATATGGTTACTACGATCAAGCAAGAAATGACGACCAAACCTTACGAACCGATTTTAACGAAAAATATTTTGATTTTTTAGAATATACAGGCATTGAAGTTGAAATTAAACTACACGACAATCCGCATGTAAAAGTAAGAGCGTATGTTTTAAAACCAGAAGTTTTTGGCACGGTGCCTATGTATTTTTTAAGCACAGATGTAGAAGGAAACGACCATTTATCTAGAACTATTACCAACCATTTATATGATCAAAATCCTGTAACACGAGTTTCTCAAAGTATTGTTTTAGGAATTGCTGGCGCAAAAGTAGTAGAAGCTTTAGGCGGTGCCGATACCTATCATTTAAATGAAGGGCACGCATTACCTGCTTTTTATTATTTAAGAGATCAAGGGGTAACCAAAGACTAAATGGTTTTTACAACACATACTCCAGAAAAAGCTGGAAATGAAGAACGAGATGCACGTCATTTAAATAGATGTGGTTTCTTTGGCAGAACACTTTCTGATGAAGAATTGTACAAAGAAATGGTAAATGGCGACATGATTAACTACACTATTTCTGCGCTACGAATGGCTAAAAAAGCAAACGGAGTATCTAAACTTCATGCTATTGTTGCCAATGATATGTGGAAGAACTACGAAGGCATTTGCGAAATCATTCCGATTACAAATGCTCAAAATCAAAAATTTTGGCAAGATGAAACGATTAAAAAGGCATGGAAAAAAGGAGATGCAGCCGTTTATAAAGACCAAAAAACAACCTTAAAACATGAGCTTTTTGATGAAGTGTACAAACAAACTGGCAAACAATTTGACCCTAATGTATTAACGATTGTGTGGGCAAGACGTTTTGCGGGTTATAAAAGAGCCGATTTACTTTTACATGATTATAATCGCTTTAAAGAATTACTACACAACGAAAAATACCCTGTACAAATTATTTGGGCAGGAAAACCTTATCCGTTTGATTATGGTGCCATTGATACTTTTAACCATTTGGTACATCAATCTAAACAAGACCCAAATCTTGCTGTTTTAATTGGCTATGAAATTGACTTATCTAGAAAATTAAAATGCGGTTCGGATGTTTGGTTAAACACGCCTAGAATTACGCGCGAAGCTTCTGGAACAAGTGGTATGACGGCGGCAATGAACGGTTCTGTAAATGTTTCTACAGATGATGGATGGATTCCAGAATTTAAAAAAGATGGTAAAAACTGTTTCGTATTGCCTGCATTAGATCATAATTTACCAACGTATGAGCAAGACAGATTAGACACAGATCATTTATATGCTATTTTAGAGAATACCGTTTTACCAATGTATTACGACAAACCTAAAACTTGGCAAAAAGTGGTTTTTAAAGCGATGGATGATGTAATTCCTGAGTTTACAACCCAAAGAATGGCTGATGACTATTATAAAAAATTGTTTTAGGTAAAACCTGAATATTCTATAAAAATAGAATACAGATCATTTTAAAAAACCTTAACATTTAGTTGTTAAGGTTTTTTTGATTTAAAATCAATCCTGTCCTAAATAAAAATTGATCATATAAAATCGGACCATTTCATTAAG
>JANQTQ010000212.1 GCA_030731625.1 Polaribacter sp.
TCTAAAACCTATAACAGTGCACCCTGTTTTTCTTCTTAAATCTAAATCTAAAATAGTTTTACCTAAATATTTTAGAGGTAATTCATCAACATCAATTTCTTCTAAATTTGCAGTAGTTTCACCTTCAATAGTAAGTCTGTCTACAAATTCAATTACATCTGGTGTAACCACCAAAGACGCCATGTGATCGCCACCTAATTTATCTGGCATAATTACATTATCTGCACCAGCAATTTTTAATTTACTATACGAACTTTCCTTTGAGGCTCTGCTTATAATTTTACACTCTTTGTTTAATTGCCTAGCACTTAAAACCACAAATAAATTATCTGCATCCGAAGGTAAAGCGGTTATTAAATTACTTGCTTTTAATATACCGGCTCTTATTAAAGCATCATCTGTTGTACTATCTCCTTCAACATTTAAAACTCCTTCTAAATCTAATTTTTCAATTAATTCTTTACTTTTTTCAATTACAACATATTGTTTTCCGTAATTTTTAAGTTTATAAATTGCTTGCTTCCCATTTCTACCATAACCACAAACAATCGTATGTCCAACTAATTTTTCAATTTTTTTCTCCACTCTTTTATGTTTAAAATGATCAAATAATTTTCCACTAACTACAAACTCAGAAAATGTAGAAACGGCATACCCAAATATAGTAATACTTGTTAAAATTAAGAAAACTGTAAAAATTTTTTCTTCGTCAGAAAAAGGCCTAACCTCCCCAAAACCAACAGTCGTAACCGTTATTACTGTTTGATAAACAGCATCTATAAACGAATAATGAGAAAGCAACATGTAGCCTATTGTACCCACAGACAAAACTGATACAACCAATACAATAATTTTATAAATTTTAGAGTCTATCCCCTTCATAAACTACAAATCAAAAACCGAACTTCTTTTTGTGTAAACCATATCTTTTAAGCGTAATAAAAAAGCCAATGTTAAATATAAACCAAACGACAAACCTACCGTAACAAATGAAATATAAATAAAAAAAATACGTACATTTTTTGCACGCATTCCTAATTTATCTGCAAGTCTTGAGAAAACTCCAAAACCATGTCTTTCAAAAAAATGTCTGACAGCATGTATTAAATTCATCTATTTTTTTTACTGCAAGATACTACAAACTATATTATTTGTTAAATAGTTTTCAATCAATTTTGATTAATTATTGATTAACTTTGCATTTTTCTAAAAATCACTTTTTTTTGAAAGACCAAGAATACATAGAAGTTTACGGAGCAAGAGTACATAATTTAAAGAATATTGATGTTAAAATTCCACGCGAAAAATTAGTAGTAATTACTGGTTTAAGCGGTAGCGGAAAATCTTCTTTAGCTTTTGACACCATTTATGCCGAAGGGCAAAGACGTTATATAGAAACATTTTCTGCCTATGCTCGTCAGTTTTTAGGCGGATTAGAAAGACCCGATGTTGATAAAATTGACGGTCTTTCACCTGTTATTTCGATAGAGCAGAAAACCACTAATAAAAGTCCGCGTTCTACCGTTGGTACCATCACAGAAATCTACGATTTTTTACGTTTATTATTTGCTAGAGCAGCTGATGCTTATTCTTACAATACGGGCGAAAAAATGGTAAGTTATTCTGATGACCAAATAAAAGAACTTATTCTTACTGATTTTGCTGATAAAAAAATAGCTGTTTTAGCACCTTTAGTAAAATCAAGAAAAGGACATTATCGAGAGCTTTTTGAACAAATTTCTAAACAAGGTTTTGTAAAAGTTAGAGTAGACGGCGAAATCAAAGAAATAGAAAAAGGAATGCGTTTAGATAGATACAAAACGCATGATATTGAAGTAGTTATTGACAGATTACTTGTAAACGAATCCGCAGAAAAAAGATTAGAAGAAACCATAAAAACGGCCTTATATTCTGGTAATAATATTATGATGGTGATTGATATTGATGATGAAAAACCTCGATATTTTAGCCGTGAATTAATGTGCCCAACTTCGGGAATTGCCTATCCAAATCCTGAACCTAATAACTTTTCATTTAACTCACCAAAAGGCGCTTGTGATACGTGTAACGGACTAGGAATTACCAATGAAATTAATCTTCTAAAGGTAATTCCGGATGATAGTATTTCTATAAAAAATGGCGGAATTATCCCTTTAGGTGAACAAAAAAATAGCTGGATTTTTAAACAAATTCAGAATATTGCAGAACGGTATCAGTTTAAATTAACGGATGCCATAAAAGACATCCCAAAAGAAGCATTAGATATTATTTTAAATGGCGGAAATGAATCCTTTGCCATAGAATCTAAAGTTGTTGGCGTAACCAGAAATTACAAAATTGATTTTGAAGGCATTATTTCTTTCATCAATAATCAACATGATAACGCAGAAAGCACAAGTATAAAACGTTGGGCAAAAGCTTTTATGGATGAAGTTTCTTGCGGTACTTGCAACGGAAAAAGGTTAAAAAAAGAAGCACTTCATTTTAAAGTTTCTGATAAAAACATCAGCGATTTAGCACAATTAGATATTACCGAATTGGCAAAATGGTTTGCAAATGTTGAAAAAGAATTATCAGAAAAACAACTACTTATTGCATCAGAAATTATAAAAGAAATTAGTACTAGAATTCAGTTTTTATTGGATGTTGGTTTAGATTATTTAAGTTTAGATAGAACTTCAAAATCGCTTTCTGGCGGTGAAGCACAAAGAATTCGTTTGGCAACTCAAATTGGTTCGCAATTAGTTGGTGTTT
>JANQTQ010000213.1 GCA_030731625.1 Polaribacter sp.
GAATTAAAGGACGCAATCCTGCCCAGGAAGATTCAATGTCTTCTAAGGATAAATTTATTTCTGGAAACATGTTGTTTACTGCTGATATTAAATAAGATGCATCAACAATACTTGTATTTACATTATTTTTATCTTTCTGAAAATTGGTGTCTGTTGTGCCAAAATAGGTAACTTTTCCTCTCGGAATTGCAAACATCATTCTACCATCAGGAATATCAAAATACACAGACTGTTTTACAGGTAATTTTTCATGCGGAACCACCAAATGAACTCCTTTTGTTAAGTGCAAACGTTTGCCTGTTTTAGAGTTGTTTAATTGACGCAATTCATCCACCCAAGGTCCACAAGCATTTACTACATATTTGGCTTTAATATCATAGGTTTCGTCAGTAAACACATCTTTTAAGGTTGCCCCTACTACTCTATTTTCTTCATACATAAATTGTGTAGCTTCTGTATAATTGATGATTTTTGCATCATAATTTAAGGCAGTTTTTAGCACTTCAATGGTTAAACGTGCATCATCGGTTCTGTATTCTGCATAATACCCAGCGCCATTTAAAATCTTTTCTGGCAACAAAGGTTCTTTTTCTAAAGCTTCCTTTTTAGTAAGCATTTTACGTTTATCTTCTCCTTCTACAGAAGCTAAAATATCATACACTTTTAACCCAATGGAAGTTAGCCAAGAACCATACGTTCCGCCATCAATTAAAGGTAAAATCATCTTCTCCGGAATCACTAAATGTGGTGCTAAGTTGTGCACAATTGCACGTTCTGTACCTACTTCTTTTACCAACCAAAAATCGAATTGTTTTAAGTAACGCAAACCACCATGAATTAGTTTTGTTGATTTACTCGAAGTTCCAGAAGCAAAGTCGTTTTTCTCAATTAATGCCACCTTCATGCCACGTGAAGCTGCGTCTAAAGCGATTCCTGCACCTGTAATTCCACCACCAATTATTAAAACATCAAACTCTGTGGATTTTAATTTGTCGGTAATTTCTTCTCTGTTGAAGTATGAAAAGTTGTTCATTATAATTTTTTTTGAAATATAACCCAAAAGGGATTCATACTAAATTACGAAAAAGTAAACCGCAAAAATTATATTTTCTTAAATTTTTCCCTAAAACTGTTTTTAAATTTTTAGTGAACATCATTTTCTTTACTTTTATCAAAAAAAACAATGGCATTTTCAGACTTATATTCTAGTAGAAACATAAACAAGAGATCGGCCATTTTGAAAACATTGTAATAATTGCAAAAGAAGATGGAATTATTAGTGATGATGAAAGAGCTTTATTATCGAAATCAAGAGAAAAGTTGGCTATTACATTACAGTGGTTTACGGATATCGTTTAAATTTCAAATCAGAGAATACAGAGAAAATTTGTAAAGAAGCAATCAATTTAGTTCTAAATAATGGCGATTTAGAAAATTTTATTACTGCAATTAAGAAAGTCGATAAGGAGTAATTTTATGTAGACTTTTAAACTAGTTAATTTTTATTAAATTTAAATACTTTATTGAAAACAATTCACAATATTGACAAGTGGTTTTCTTGGATGGACGAACTTGCTGAGCAAAACTATGTAGTTATTGATGATTTTATAAATAACAATCTTTATAAAGAAATTAAAAATTTCCTTTTGGAAAAGATAGATGCCTTTGATCAAGCAGGAATTGGTGCGCTTCATCAAAATACCATAAAAAAAACAATCCGTGGTGACAAAACATATTGGCTAAACAGACAAAGAGATATAGAGCTTAAGGATTTCTGGGAATTATTAGCTGAAACAAAAAGCACGCTAAATAGATATTGTTATTTAAGTTTATCTGGTGAGGAATTTCATTTGGCACATTATCCTTCAGGAGGTTATTATGTAAGACATTTAGATCAATTTGATGGGAGAAATAACAGAATGATTTCCATGATTATTTACCTCAATGAAAATTGGGAACCAGAAAATGGAGGTCAATTAGAAATTTTGGACAAAAATAGAGAACTGCAATTAGTAGATCCTATTGCAAAACGTTGTGTTTTATTTAAAAGTGATAAAGTACCACATGCTGTTCTAGAATCTTTTAAAGACAGATATAGTTTAACAGGATGGTTACTTTATCAACCAGCAAGTTTGGCTCCAATATTGGGTTAAAAATAAATTTTTGTACTTATATTTAGGTTTTTTTTTAATTTGATAAAACTTTTTAAAGACCGGAATTATTCTAGAAGTTTAGTTGGCAAACCATCAATACTTGTTTGATTTTTGTTTTCCCAATAGTTTTCTATTCCTTCTTTGCCTTGTTCTGTAGCCCAATGATTTAAGTCGTTTCTTTCGCCTTTAAATTCAAAAAACGGAATGGACATTCCGCAAGAAGTTTGCGCAGATTCAATCGTAATTTCAAATATTTGACGTGTTCCTGGCGTTTCTGGAAATAAAGAAATTACCTCATTCCAAGTTGGATCTTTTGGTTTTATTTCTTTCCCTTTTCCGTATAACCGTAAAATATTTGGTGCTTTTTCAAACGAACAAAACATAATTGTAATACGTTTATTTTCTGATAAATGCGCAGCTGTTTCATTACCACTTCCAGTAACATTTAACCACAAAACTTTGTTTTCGTTTATCACTCTAAAAGAATCCATTCCTTTTGGAGATAAATTTATTCTGCCAGAATTTGGTGCAGTTGCTACAAAGAATATTTTTTGTGCTTCAATAAATTTTTGAAGTTTTGACGTGATTTTTG
>JANQTQ010000214.1 GCA_030731625.1 Polaribacter sp.
AATTAGACCAAGAAAACGAACCTATTTTTACAGAAGCCACCAAAGAAGAAATTGACGAAGCTGTAAATTTAGCATCCCAAGCTTTTAAAGAATTCAGCACCATTTCTGGAACAAAAAAAGCCGAATTTCTAAACACCATTGCAGACGAAATTTTAGCTCTTGATGATGATTTAATCCAAATGTATTGTTCAGAAACAGGTTTGCCAGAAGGTAGAGCAAAAGGCGAAAGAGGAAGAACAATTGGTCAATTACGCAGTTTTGCAAATTTAGTTGCAGAAGGTTCTTGGGTTGAAGCAACTATTGATACAGCGCAACCAACAAGAGAACCGCTGCCAAAATCGGACATCAGAAAAATGTTGATTCCAATTGGACCTGTAGTTGTTTTTGGGGCCAGTAATTTTCCATTAGCCTACTCCACTGCTGGTGGAGATACTGCAGCAGCATTGGCTTCAGGATGTCCTGTACTTGTAAAATCGCATCCAATGCATGCAGGAACAGGTGACTTAGTAGCTTCTGCAATTGTAAAAGCAGCTCAAAAAACAGGCATGCCAAATGGTGTTTTTTCAAACTTAAATTCAAGCGGAATAGAAGTTGGGCAACAATTGGTTTCGCATCCAAAGGTAAAAGCAGTTGGTTTTACAGGAAGCATAAAAGGCGGAAGAGCGTTGTATGATTTGGCGGCTAAAAGAGACGAACCAATTCCCGTTTTTGCAGAAATGGGAAGTATCAATCCGGTGGTGATTTTACCAAAAGCATTAGAAAACAGGCATCAAGAAATTGCCAAAACCTATGCGAGTTCTATCACTTTAGGAACGGGTCAGTTTTGTACAAATCCTGGGTTGTTGTTAGCCATTAAAAGTGATTCATTAACCAATTTTATCAAAAATTTATCCGAAGAAATCATCAAAATCAATCCTTCTTGTATGTTGCATCCAAACATCAAAAAGGGATATATAACAAATAAAGAAAAAGTAATTTCTCAAGAGAATGTTTCTGTAGTAGCAAACTTTTCATCCGAAGTTAAAAATAATTACGCATCACAAACTGTTGTTACTGTTGAAGGAAAAGAATTTTTAAAGAATTCTACGTTGCATTTAGAAGTTTTTGGACCTTTTTCTATGGTTGTGCAGTGTGAAAATACAGCAGAATTAGAAATGATTATTGCGAACTTAGAAGGGCAATTAACAGGAACTGTAATTTCTGATACTGATGAAGTTTCTGAGTATCCAACTGTAATTTCAGCATTGCAAAATAGAGTAGGAAGAATTATTTTTAACGGAGTGCCAACAGGTGTTGAGGTTTGTGAATCGATGGTTCATGGAGGTCCATATCCTGCATCTACAGATAGTAGATTTACAGCTGTTGGAATCAATTCTATAAAACGTTGGGTACGACCTTTTTCTTATCAAGATTGGCCAAATAATTTGCTACCAAAAGAATTACAGAATGAAAATTCTATGGCTATTTTTAGAACGATTGATGGCGAAAAATCAAATAGAAAGTTATAATGAATACGCATACTTTTGTCTGTATTGATGCGCATACTTGCGGAAACCCTGTAAGAGTTGTTAAAAGTGGAGGTCCAGAATTGGTTGGGAAAACCATGAACGAAAAACGGCTTCATTTTTTAAAAGAGTTCGATTGGATAAGGAAGGGTTTAATGTTTGAACCTAGAGGTCATGATATGATGAGTGGCAGCATTTTATATCCTCCTCACCATCCAGAAAATGATGTTGCGGTTTTATTTATAGAAACTTCGGGTTGTTTGCCAATGTGCGGTCATGGCACGATTGGTACAATTACCATTGCTATAGAAGAGGGTTTGATTACGCCAAAAATCCCTGGAAAAATAAAAATGGAAGCACCTGCAGGTTTGGTAGAAATCGAATATCAGCAAACAAATCACAAGGTAGATTGGGTAAAATTAACCAATGTAAAAAGTTATTTGGCTGCAGAAAATCTAACCATTGATTGTCCAGAATTAGGTAAAATTACTTTTGATGTTGCCTATGGCGGAAACTTTTATGCTATTGTAGATCCGCAGAAAAATTTTAGCGGAGTGCATGAGTTTACGGCATCAAAAATTATTCAATTTTCTCAAGTTGTGAGATCGAGAATTAATGAAAAATATCCGAATAAATTTGTGCATCCAGAAAATGATAGCATAAAAGATGTAACTCATTTATTATGGACAGGAAATGCTATTAATGCAACTTCTCATGGCAGAAATGCTGTTTTTTATGGCGATAAAGCAATTGATAGAAGTCCGTGTGGAACAGGAACATCCGCAAGATTAGCGCAATTATACGCCAAAGGAAAATTAAAAATTGGCGAGGAATTTATTCACGAAAGTTATATTGGTAGTACATTTACAGGAGTGGTAGAACAAGAAACTACTTTAGATGGCAAATTGGCAATTATACCAAGTATTAAAGGTTGGGCAAAAATTTATGGTCAAAATACCATTACCATAGATACAGATGATGATCCTTATGCGTTGGGATTTCAAGTGATTTGATTTGAAAAATAAAATCACTCTGAACTTGTTTCAGAATTTTTTAAATAGCATTACATGAGAAAAGAAAAGGAAAAAATTTTAGAAAACCATTGTTATACAGAACTGGTATATCAAAGAATCAATAAAAAATTAAGCACCAATTTATCAAATAAAGAAATTGAAATTCTGATGCAAAAAGTTTTAAATGAAACAGATTTGGATTGTTACCAAAAGATAGGGAAGAATTATTATATTTCAAACAAGAAACAAAACATCAAAATTACCATAAATTCAAACACATTTAGAATAATAACTGTTGATAAATTGATAAAATAATGGGGAAAAATGTAGTGATTATTGGCGGCGGAATTATTGGTTTATGTAGTGCCTATTATCTTCAAAAAGAAGGGCATAAAGTAACCGTTATAGATAAATCTGATTTTTCTGGTGGCGCATCGTATGTAAATGCAGGGTATATAACGCCAAGTCATATCATTTCGTTGGCAGCGCCAGGGATGATTACAAAAGGCATCAAATGGATGTTCAATCCGGCAAGTCCTTTTTATGTAAAACCACGTTTAGATGTCGACTTTTTGAAATGGAGTTTGGCATTTAAAAAATCGGCAACCGCCAAAAAAGTAGAAAAAGCAATTCCTGTAATTAAAGATATGAATGTTTTAAGTAGAGAATTATATCAAGATTTACAAGCATCCAAAGCGTTCGATTTTCATTATCAACACAAAGGCTTATTGATGTATTATCAAACAGAAAAAGCGGGTGAGGAGGAGTGGAAAGTGGGACAACGCGCTATAAAAGAAGGTTTAAAAGCAGAAAACTTAACGAAAGAAGAAGTTGTTAAAATCGAAAAAAATATCGATTTAAATATCAAAGGAGCAGTCTATTATCATTCTGATGCACACATGACACCTAATGAATTTATGCCACAATTAAAAAGCTATTTAAAAAAAGTTGGTGTTTCTATTTTAGAGAAAGAAGAGGTTCAAAATATAGAAATTCAAGGTGATAAAGTCATTGCTTTTTATACGGATAATCTAAGATTAAAAGCAGATGAATTTGTGATTGCAACAGGATCTTGGACACAAAATTTTGCAAAAATGTTAGGAATTAACATCCCAATTCAGGCAGGAAAAGGCTACCGAATTAATGTAGATAGAGAAACTAACATTACCATTCCTGCAATTTTAATGGAAGCAAAAGTGGCCGTAACGCCTATGAACGGATTTACACGTTTTGCTGGAACGATGGAAATTGGCGGCATTAATCACAACATCAACCCTACAAGAGTGAACGCTATTGCAAACGCAGCAGAAAAATATTACCCTAATTTAAAAATCCATCAGCAAGAAAAAGACCAAGCACAGTGTGGTTTGCGTCCGCTTTCTCCAGACGGATTGCCGTATATTGGAAAATCATCTAAATGTAAAAATGTAACTTTTGCCACAGGGCATGCCATGATGGGTTGGAGTTTAGGACCTGCAACAGGTAAATTGGTTTCAGAAATAATTTCTGATAAAGAATATTCTTTGAGTTTATATCCTTTTTCTGTGGATAGAAAGTTTTAATTTTTGGTATATGAAAAAGCAAGAATTACGTAAAATTTACAAACAAAAAAGAAACGAATTAACTTTTGATGAAATTGAAAAGTTACAAGAAAATATCTATCAACAAATTTTTAATTTAGATATTTCAAAAGTAAAAACGGTGCATTTATTTTTAACGTTAAAAAAGTTTAAAGAAATAGATACGCAGCCAATTATTGATTATTTTAGAAAGCACCAAAAACAAATTGTAGTGAGTAGCTGTAATTTTGATGACACTACGTTGTCTCATTTTTATTTAGAAGAAAACACAAAATTAGAACTCAATAAATTTGGGGTTCCAGAACCTATAGATGCAAAACTCGCTAAAGAAACAGCGTTGGATTTAGTTTTTGTTCCTCTTTTAATTTCTGATAAAAACAATTATAGAGTTGGATATGGAAAAGGTTTTTACGACCGCTTTTTATTAAATTGCAGAAAAGATTGTAAAAAAATAGGTCTAAATTTCTTTAAACCTATTTTGAATATTTTTGATATAAATACCTTTGATATTGCTTTGGATGCTGTTATTTATCCAAAGTAATTCGCTATTTTATTGATGACAACTACATGTTGGTGTTGTGTAACTATTGGTGTGCGCATTAAAAGGAACTCCTAAGTTAGTGTCGTTCAACTCAAAATAAAATTTACTTCTTTTCGTATCGTAATTTCCAACTTCGTTCATGGAATCCACATCATATAAACGACCATTCACCATGGTATAAATCACAGAATTTGAATGCTGAATATTCTCTAAAGGATTTTTATCCATCACAATTAAATCAGCTAGTTTTCCTTTTTCTAAAGAACCTAACTCATCAGAAATTCCTAAGTAATCTGCACCATTTATAGTGGCTGCCTTTAATGCATCATGATTGCTCATTCCGCCTTGTTGCAACATCCATAATTCCCAATGCGCACCCAAACCTTGCAATTGTCCATGAGCACCTAAATTTACTTTTACGCCTTCTTTTGCCAATGCAGTAACTGTTTCAGACGTTAAAACATGGCCGTGTTTATATTCTTCTTCAGGAACCATAGTTCTGTGTCTTGCTCTTGTATCAACCACAAATCTTGGTGTATATTTTAAGAGTGTTTTATTTTCCCAAACATTACTTTTTTGATACCATTCATACTCGCCATTTACGCCGCCATAATTTACAATTAGCGTTGGTGTGTAACCTGTTTTACTGTTTTTCCAGAGTGATAACACATCTTTATACACTGGCGCAATCGGAATGTTGTGTTCAATTCCGGTATGTCCGTCAAAAATCATACTCATATTTGCGTAGAAACTAGAACCACCTTCAGGAACTACATTTACCCCTAATTCTCTGGCAGCTTGCATAATTTGTTGACGCTGTTCTCTTCTTGGTTGATTGTAACTTTTTACTGATTTTGCACCAAAAGCTTTTGTTCTTGCAATGGCAAAACGTGCATCGTCTAAACTATTTACAACCGCTTTAAAATCGCCTTCTGCACCATATAAAATAAATCCTGTAGAAAACATTCTTGGACCTACTAATTGTCCGTTTTTTTGCAACTCTTCTAACGTAAAAGCAGCAGGCGTATTTACAGAAGGATCATGAGAAGTGGTAACTCCAAAAGCCAAATTTGCATAAAATTGCCAATGTTTTTGTGTGCTTAATCCGTTTCTAAAAGCACCAACATGCGCATGCACATCTACCATTCCTGGCATAATTGTTTTGCCATTCATGTCGTACACTTTTGCATCCGAAGGAATTGTTATTGAACTTGTTTTGCCAACTTTTTCTATCTTATTATTGTGGATGATAATGGTTCCGTCTTCAATAACTTCATTACCATTCATCGTAATAATTCTTGCATTTTTAAAGGCAATTCGACCTTCTGGAACATCTGTTTTTGATTTTAAATTGATTTTAATTCCTGCTGATTCATCTGCGACTAAATTGGTTTTAGCAAAAGGATCTGCGGTGTTATCAACAATCGATTTAGAAAAATAGTCATCACCTAAAGTCCAAAAAACCTTGTTGCTATTTGCCCAATGTAAATTGATTCCTGCGTTTTTAGACAGACTTTCTACGTTAAAAGATTGGGTGTTTTGATCTACATTTATTTCGCTTCCATTTAGTACAAAAGGCGCCACAAATAATTTGTGTAAGTGAATAAAGGCAATCCATTTATTGTCTTTACTAGGCACTAATCTATTTGCTAATTTTGATGAAAAATGACTTCTTTCATCTTTCCCATTCAAATCAACACTTTTTAAGTGTTTAGTTAATCCGCCAAAAAACGAACCACCAGTTTGAAAGAAAATACGTTTGTCATCGACTGTAAACGTTGGGAATTCGCCATTTTCTGAAACTCTTTTAGCATTGCTTCCATCTGCATTGGCAATATAAATTCCGGTTTGTTTGGTATAATCAAAACCTTGATCGCCATTTCCTGATTCTTTTACATACGTAATTTGAGAACCCGCATTATTATACGTCGGGGTTCTATAAATTCCTTTTTCTTTGGTAATTTTTTCTAATCCAGAACCATCTAAATTCACTTTATAAATAGCGCCAAAATTCTCATCATTCCAAGTAACAAACACAACCGATTTTCCATCTACAGAAAAACTAGGTTCAGCTTCAAAATCGGTTAAATTGGTAATTCTTGTTGGCGTTCCGTTTGGCAATTCTTTTTTATAAATATGACCTAAAGACGTAAAAATAATTGTTTTTTCATCCGCAGAAGTTTGTACATCTTTAATCATTTTAGAAGTAAATTCTTCTTCAAAAACGGTTCTTTTTACGCGATGTGTTTTTGCTAATTTAATTTCTTGATTTATTTCAAAAGGAATGTTTTCTATTTGCCTCGTTTCAATATTAATTTTATTGATTTTTCCTTGCGCCCAAACAATAAGATCTTTGTTATCTGGTGTCCAAGAAAAATAAGGATACACGCCAAAAATTGCCCAAGCTTCACTTTGATCTTTGCTTAAATTCTCATAAACAGGCCATTCTTTTCCGGTTTCTAATTCGTGAATGTATAAAACCGATTTTGTTCTTATTCGCTTTACAAAGGCCAATAATTTGCCGTCTTTAGAAATTACAGGTCTTGCAGCGCCTCCAGGACCACCAGTAATTTGATTAATTTCTCCTGTTTCAAAATTATATTGATTGATAATATAAATCTGATTATTTGGATCTTTATTGTATTGAAAAAATCCTCCAGGATACACATCTTCTGCATAATATAAATATTTTCCGTCTGAAGAAATGGATGGGTCATTTACATCTTGCTGATCGTTTTTTCTTTTGGTTAATTGCAAACCAGCAGCACCAGAAAGTGGATATTGCCACATTTCGCCTGCCCCCAAAGAACGTTGTGAGGTAAAATGTTTTCTGGCCACAATAGATTTTCCATCAGGCAACCAAACAGCATTGTTTAATAAAGTAAAATTTTCTTTAGTGATGGATTTTGCATCTTTTCCATCTGCCGTCATCACCCAAATATTATCTCCTCCTTCAGCATCGCTTGTAAAAGAAATGTATTTTCCATTTGGACTAAATTTTGGTTGTACTTCAAACGCCATTCCGCTTCGTAAAATGGTTGCTTTTCCTCCCTTAATTGGCATTTTATAAATGTCGCCTAAGAGGTCAAAAACGATGGTTTTTCCATCTGGCGAAACATCTAAATTCATCCAAGTTCCTTCTGTAGTATTTAATTTAAAGGAATTGTATTTCCAGTCTTTATGCGGATTATTGACATCCCATTTTGGCTCTTTTTCTTGAGAAATTATGGTAATTGAAATCGATAAAAGTAGTAGTAGAAGTATTTTTTTATACATGATTTTGGTTGATTAGAATTTCTGAACTCTAAAGATAATATTTTTTTTACGCGGATTTCACAGATTTTCAAGTATAACAGCTATTTTATGAGTAACATCTGTGTAAATCAGTGAAATCTATGTTTTATTTATCACAAAGCATCACTCTTAAATAACAAATTGGGATTCGGGCAAATATTTTTCCAAAACAGAATTTCGCTTTCTAAGGCAACTCCGGGGAAATCATCTTTAAAGTCTAATAAGGATACCATTATTTGAAAATGCAAATGCGGAACCCAATCGCCATTTTCTAATGTATTTCCTAAAACGCCAATTTGTTCGCCTTTTTTAATGGTATCGCCTAAAGTGAAATTAGCAACAGTTTTTTTAGAAAGATGACCATACAAAGTATAAAATTCGGTGTTACTAAAAGTATGTTTTAAAATGATAAATCCGCCATAGCCTTTGTGCGAATCCTGATAAATAGCACAAACTACTTCACCATCAAAAAGGGCGTGAATTGCCGTGTTTTCTGGCAACCAAAAATCGACTCCTAGATGAATATTTCTTTTTTGGGATGAATTTTTTGCATTGTAGATATCAGAAGTGTATAAAGCTCGTTTTTCTAAATAACCGCCAGCAATTATTTTAGTAGGATTTGCTAATTGAATCTCTTCAATTTTTTGCTGAAAATTAGTTAGATTATTAAATTCTTCTACGGTTTTTACGGTTGTATTTTGTATGCTTAAATCGATATGAAAAATATCAGTTTTGGCAATTGTTGGAAATAAATCTTGTAAAGAAAATTGTTTGTCTTTCGCCCAATTTTCGAAATCTGAGTACATTTTTTTTTCATCCATAATCAAAAATAGAATTTTCTATTTACATTTTCTAAAATCCCTTTTTATTATTTGTAGTTTTGTACAAAATAAGTAAAATGATTGTACAAGGAAACATCGTAGACATACAAAATAAACGAATTTATAAAGGTGAAGTTGAAGTAGAAAACGGAAAAATTAAAGAAATTCGTGCTTCAAATCATGCTAATGAAAATTATATTTTACCTGGTTTTGTAGATGCGCATATTCATATTGAAAGCTCGATGTTAGTGCCGTCTGAATTTGCCAAAATTGCAGTACTTCATGGAACTGTTGCCACCGTTTCTGATCCGCATGAAATTGCCAATGTTTTAGGTGTAAAAGGTGTGGAGTTTATGATTGAAAACGGAAAAAAAGTTCCGTTGAAATTTAATTTTGGCGCGCCAAGTTGTGTGCCAGCAACTTCTTTTGAAAGTGCAGGAGCCATTATAAATGCTGATGATATTAAAGTGATGATGGAAAATCCGGATATTTTATATTTGGCAGAAATGATGAATTATCCAGGGGTTTTGTTCGATGATGATGAAGTTTTAAAAAAGATTCAACATGCAAAAAATAACAATAAACCCATTGATGGACACGCGCCAGGTTTAAGAGGCGATGATGTTACCAAATATATTTCTGCAGGAATTTCTACAGATCATGAATGTTTTTCTTATGAGGAAGCAAAAGAGAAATTAGCAAAAGGAATGAAAGTGATTATTAGAGAGGGTTCTGCTGCAAAAAACTTTGAAGCTTTAATTGATTTATTGCCAGAAAATTACGAGAATATGATGTTTTGTTCAGATGATAAACATCCAGATGATTTATTGTTAGGTCACATCAATCAATTGTGTGAAAGAGCGGTTGCAAAAGGAATGGATGTTTTTAAAGTCTTACAAACAGCTTGTATAAATCCGGTGAAACATTATAATTTACAAGTTGGTTTGTTGCAAAAAAATGATTTTGCTGATTTTATTGTAGTTGATAATTTAGAAAAGTTCAACGTTTTAGAAACCTATATTAATGGAGAATTGGTTGCTAAAAACGGAGAAAGTTTTGTGAAATCGGTTGATTTTGAAGTGTTGAATAATTTTAATACGGATAAAAAGCAAGTTTCTGATTTTAGATTTGATTCGGCATCCAAAAAAATTAGAGTAATTGAAGCCTTAGATGGTGAGTTGGTAACCAATCAAATTGAAGCAAATTCTTTAATTATTGATGGAAATTTAGTTTCTAACACAGCAACGGATGTTTTAAAAATGACCGTTGTAAATCGGTATAAAAATGACGCACCAGCAATTGCATTTATCAAAAATTTCGGATTAAAAGAAGGCGCGATTGCAAGTTCTGTTGGGCACGATTCTCATAATATTATTGCCGTTGGAGTTTCCGATGAAATGATTTGTAAAGCTGTGAATTTAATTATTGAAAATAGCGGTGGAGTTTGTGCCGTAAATGCATCCGAAGAAAAAATAGTTTCGTTGCCTGTTGCGGGAATCATGTCTGATTTATCTGCACAAGAAATAGGAAAATCGTACGCGGAATTGGATAAAATGGCCAAACAAATGGGTAGCAAATTACGCGCTCCTTATATGAGTTTGTCTTTTATGGCGTTATTGGTCATTCCGTCTTTAAAATTATCAGACAAAGGTTTGTTTGATGGAACTTCTTTTAAATTTACGTCTTTAGAAATTTAAAAATTTGGAAACTAAAATCATTATAAAATATTGTCCAAAATGTAGGTGGCTGTTGCGTTCTTCTTGGATGGCGCAAGAATTGCTAACCACTTTTGAAATAGAAATTAGCGAATTAACATTAAAACCAGCTGCAGCTGGTATTTTTAAAATATATGTAAATAAAAGACTAATTTGGTGTAGAAAAGAAAATGGTGGATTTCCTGATATTAAAGAATTAAAACAATTGGTAAGAGATGAAATTGCGCCTAATAAACATTTAGGACATTCGGATAAAAACTGATTTTTTAAAAAAGGTACTCAAAAACTGCATCTTCTTTATCGTTAAAAATAACTTGGTTTCCAATAAATTTAAAACATAGTTTTTGTAATAATTTTTGTGAATTCTGATTTTCTGGCATTGTAAAAGCAAGCACCTTTTCTTGTTTAAAAGTTTTGTCTACATAATCAATAATTAATAAAGTGGCTTCTTTTGCATACCCTTTTCCTCTACCTTTAGGTAAAAAGCCATAACCTATATCTACAAATTCTAAATTATCTCTTTTTAACGCTGTAGAAACTCCTATAGCCTCGTTAGTTTCTTTTAAAATAACTGTAAAATATCCTAATCCGTCTAATATAGAACCTTTCATTTTCTTTAGAAAAGTTGCCGTTTCTTCTATAGATTTTAAATTTTTATCATTTATAAAACGGATCCAATCTGGATCATTAAATAATTCAAAATAAAAAGGAGCATCATTTATTTCAAAATCTCTAATAATAAGTCTTTCGCTTTCTAATTTCATTCAATAAAAATAATGAGTTTTACTTTAAAAATGTACTTTTGTGCAACAAAAAAAATATAATGAGTTTACAAGAAGATTTAGAAAGCAGAAGTGGTGCAAAATGTGAGTTATGTACGTCAACCAATAATTTATCAGTGTATGACGTAAAACCAAGTATTACTGGCGGCGGTGGCGTTGATGGAAGTGTGTTGGCTTGTGAAACTTGTGTTACTCAAATTGAGAACCCAGAGGAAGTGGATGCAAATCATTGGCGTTGTTTAAACGATTCTATGTGGAGCGAATTTAGAGCTGTAAAAGTGGTTGCTTGGAGAATGTTACACCGTTTAAAAAAAGAAGGTTGGCCAGTAGATTTATTGGGAATGATGTACATGGAAGATGAAGAATTAAGTTTTGCGAAAGAATCTGGAGATCATTTATCTGAAAGCGAAAAAATTATTCATAGAGATGTAAATGGTGTTATTTTAGAGGCTGGAGATTCTGTAGTTTTAATAAAAGACTTAAAAGTAAAAGGTTCTAGCATGGTGGCAAAACAAGGAACTGCAGTAAGAAGAATTTCTTTAGATCATGAAAACGCGAAATATATTGAGGGTAAAGTTGGTCCAACGCAAATTGTAATTATTACAGATTACGTTAAGAAAATGACTGAGAAAGAATAATAAAGTTTACTTTATATTAAAAAGGCTTGTAATTTAATGGATTACAAGCCTTTTTTTATGCGCATTATTTTAAGATTACAACTAAACTTAATTTTTTTAACTAATAAATTAGTTTAAACTAAATATTTAGTTATATTTGTATTTATAAACTAAAAACTTAGTTGATAAAATGGACAAACAATTAACAAAAGCCGAGGAACAAATTATGCAAGTTTTGTGGGATTTACAAGAAACCTCTGTAAAAGATGTGATTGATGAATTACCCGAACCAAAACCAGCATATAATACCGTTTCTACGATCATCAGAATTTTAGAAACCAAAGAATTTGTTGGTCACAAACAAGAGGGAAGAGGGTATTTATATTATCCTATTATTGATAAAGAAACGTATAGCAACCAAAGTTTGCATAAAATAATGAATGGTTATTTTGATGGTTCTTTTAAAAGTTTGGTGTCCTTTTTTGTGAAAGAAAATAAAATGGATGTTGCTGAATTGGAATCTATTTTAAAGGAAGTGAATA
>JANQTQ010000215.1 GCA_030731625.1 Polaribacter sp.
TATTGCCATTTTAAAACATCTCGAAAATCAATCGTGTTGTTTTACGGGCGATTTGGTAGAAGTTTTTCCGTTGGCACAATCTACCGTTTCTCAACATCTCAAGGAATTAAAAAACGCTGGGTTAATTCAAGGCGAATTAAAACTACCCAAAATAAAATATTGTATCCATCAAGAAAACTGGAAACTTGCTAAAACATTGTTTCAGCAATTTTTTAATTGATATTTTTTTAATAATCACATCGCTTTTTAGCGAGCTATAAATTGAATTAAAATGATCAAAGTAATTAAAATTCTAGGTACTGGTTGTGCCAAATGTGAAGCTATGACCGCCGTTGTAAAACAAGTTGTCATAGAAAACAACATCGATGCATCCGTAGAAAAAATAGAAGACATTATGAAAATTATGGAATTTAACGTAATGATTACCCCTGCTTTAGTGATTGATAATGTCGTTACGATTAAAGGCAGAATCCCTACAAAAGAGGAAGTCTTGGCACTTTTAAACTAATTTAAAATGTTATGAATTATCAGATCAAAGCGTCTTCAATCTCTAATGAAGATGCTGTTATTCATATAAAAGAATCTAATATTGATTTTGGCACCACTTCAAAAACTGCCGAGGTTTTACCAAATCCTGCTGAATTATTCTTAGGTTCATTTGCAGCTTGCATGTTAAAAAATGTAGAACGTTTTTCAATTATGATGAAATTCACATATTCAAAAACTATACTTGAAGTGAATGCTACACGACTTGAAAATCCGCCAAGAATGGATAACATTATGTACAATTTAACAATCTTCAGCAACGATAAAAAATTAAATGCTGATTTATTAAAAAAAAATATTGAAAAGTTTGGAACAATCTATAATACCATAAAATTATCTTGTACTATTTCGGGCACAATTAATCAAATACAAAATGTTTGACTGGATACAACATATAGCAGATTGGTTTGTTTATGATATTTTGAACTTAGGCAAAGATGAACACTTAGCAGCAGCGCTCAACTTTTTTATTTACGACACCACAAAGATTTTAATTTTACTTTTTATCGTTATCTTTTTAATGGGAATTGTAAATAGTTATTTTCCTGTTGATAAGGTAAAAAACTATCTATCAAGAAATAAATTATACGGTTTAGAATATCTAATGGCGAGTCTTTTTGGCGTGGTAACTCCTTTTTGTTCTTGTTCGTCTGTACCGTTGTTTATTGGTTTTGTAAGAGGCGGCATTCCGTTAGGAGTTACGTTTGCATTTTTAATTACGTCGCCTTTGGTAAATGAAGTTGCTATCGGACTTTTCATTGGCTTATTCGGATTGCAAACAACCATCATTTATGTAATTAGCGGTATTTTATTAGGTACTATTTCTGGAATAATACTGCAAAAACTACAACTAGAACGTTATTTAACTCCTTGGGTAAAAGAAGTGTTGGCAAATGCACAAAAAGATCAAGAAGCGTTTATAGCAGAAAAACAAACTTTAAAACAACGCTTACCAATTATTTGGGATGAAGTGCTAAAAATACTAAAAGGTGTTCTTCCGTATGTCATTATAGGTATCGCCATTGGCGGATTGATGCATGGCTATATTCCAGAAGGTTTTTTTGAACAATATATGGATAAAGACAATTTATTTGCAGTGCCAATCGCTACCATTTTAGCCGTACCCATGTATTCTAACGCATCTGGTATTTTACCTGTTGTGCAAGTGTTAGTTGCAAAAGGAATTCCGTTAGGAACCGCAATTGCTTTTATGATGGGCGTTGTAGGTTTGTCATTACCAGAAGCGATGCTTTTAAAGAAAGTAATGACTCTAAAACAGATTGCTATCTTTTTTGGTGTGGTTACGCTTTGCATTATTATTTCAGGATATTTGTTTAACCTCGTTTTATAAAATTAGGATACAAACCGTTTTTATTTTCAATGTTTTTTTGAATCTTCAGATTCGTTTTATTTTTGATAAACTATGCGTTTTTAGCACCTTATTTCGTTTTTTTTTATACCTTTATAAAACAGCTTTTCTACAAGCAAAAAAACTCATTTGAGTCACCTAATTAAAAATTCTACAACTTTTCAAATATATTGTACAACTTTTATAAATATATTCTACAATAAATTGCAAAATATACGTCAACTTTTACACAAAAGCTTATAAGCAATGAAGCAAAACTTCAGTAACTTTTACACAAAAGCTTATAAGCTTTTATACGATTGCTCATAAGCTTTTTTTTTGATTTGAATAAACCTTCTAAAAACTACCTAAAAATCAATTTCCTACAAAAATCTTAGCTCTAAAAAATCACCTTCTAAAAGCAAACAAAACCAACTCCAAAAAAGAGTTGTAACATAATTAGAACACAGCAATGTAATCTCTTTTAAAAAACCACAAAAAGACCTGTTTTTTAGAATAATTTTCCACTAAAAAGATGTTTTATATAAAGGAAACAGCCTATTTTTGCAAAAAAATGCTACAGGCGTAGTATTTTAATAAACAACAGTAAATTAAACATTTACAACTTTAAAATCAACAAATAAGCACAACAAAATTAGGCAATCCTGCGGTGGTAGGTTTAGCAGGGTTTGGATTAACCACATTACTTTTACAATTTCATAATTTAGGCTGGTGTGGTTTAGGCCCTATCGTATCTATGGGATTAATTTTTGGTGGATTGGCACAATTAATTGCCGGTTTTATGGAGCAAAAAACAGGAAACAATTTTGGC
>JANQTQ010000216.1 GCA_030731625.1 Polaribacter sp.
CATTATGGCAGATATCTTCGATCATGTTATTGCTGCAGTTCCGTATTTTAATCTAGAAATTTTCGAATTACCAAGTAATTCAAGTTTTAGAGACGCTAAACAATAAAGAACTTGATTCTATTGAGAATTATAATATAACAAGTAGTTTCTCTAAATAACAATAATTATTTTGCTTTCTCATTCAGCTTTATTAAGCTCTCGGCTTAAAAAAGTATATTCATATGTTAATTCTTCTATAATACTATTATACTGACTAGCGCCATAATGTCCCTCTTTTTCTTGTGTCCATAATAAAATAGGATTTGTTTGCAGTTGTCTATTCTGTAGTTTAGCGGCAAATTTATACGATTGATATGGCAACACTCTAGAATCGTTTGTACCCGTAATTATTAAAGTAGCGGGATAATTAACATTTTCTTTAATAGTATGAAAAGGCGAATAAGACAGTAAGTTTTTAAATTCCTCTTCATTTTTAACAGTTCCGTATTCGCTAATATTAGTAAAGTGTGCACCGGTTTCAGTATTTTCTATGCGCAACATATCTAAAGCACCAACATTTATAACCGCAGCACCAAATAACTCTGGTCGCTCCATTAACGCAGCGGCAGCAACTAATCCGCCGTGCGATGTTCCCATAATAGCTATTTTTTTAGGTTTTGTATAGCCCTCAGCAATTAAAAAATCGGCAGCTTTTGTGAAATCTAAAATTCCGTTTCGCTTCTTTAAATTTCTACCTTCCTGCCACCAATTATACCCAAACTCGCCACCGCCTCTAATATGAACATAAGCAAAAGCACCACCGTTTTCTATAAAAGAGACCACGCCAGGTTTAAAATTAGGTTGCGCAATACTGCCGTAACCGCCATAGGTATTCAGTAAAAAAGGAGTTGTGCCATTTTTTGATAAAGAATCTTTATATACTATAAAAATAGGTATTTGAACACCATCATGACTCGTAAAAGTCGTCCTTGTAAATTTATATTTAGAAGAATCAAAAGCTACAGATTTTTGACCTAAATACGTAAATTTATACGTATTTAAATCGAGCTTACAACTTACTGAAGGAATCGTATATGAAGAGAGGTTAAAAGTCAATTCTTTTTTTTCTTCATCAAAATATAAGCCGCTAACGGCTAATCCTTCAGGAGTAATTACTTCTCCTAACACACTTCCTTTAAAATCTGTTACCGTTAATAATGACGATTTTTCTAATTGAAATGACGTTACTATTTTTTTATCAGCAAATACAGCATCCGTAAAAACAGCATCTTTATAAGATGGCGTTAATAAAGCCCATTTTTTAGGTTCGTTGATTGGGAAACTAATGACATATTTTTTATGTCTAATATCTGTTGTGACAAAAACCGTATCATTTTCAAAATGATGTACTTGTATATCATAATTAATATCAGTAAAAAATGGCGTAAATGTTTTTATATCTTGCTGTGGTCGTAAGTAATAATAACTATAATTGTCTTTAGAATTATCAGCTTTTTTTAAAATATATAAACTTTGTTTACCTACACCATACAAGCTTAATGTTTCATCTTTAGTATCTACATTAAAAATTTTGGCGTCTGTAGATTGTTCTGTACCTAAAATATGATATTTTAATTCAGGAAAACTTCTGCTAACTTTAGCCGCATTGTAGGTGTTTTTCACATAGAAAAAACCTTGACCATACCAATTAATCTGTGGCGCAATTACTTCTGTTAGTACTTCTTTAAAATAATGTCTTTTTTTAATGCCTACTATTTTAATTTCTCCCCAATCACTTCCATTTCTGTTGTATTGATAGGCCAAAAAATGATCGTCGGGTGAAGGGGCTAAATTTGTAAAAATAATTCGGTCTTTGGTAGAAATAGCATTGGGTGTTATTAATTGTTGATAGCTCGTTTTATTCCCTTTTTTGTAATAAATATTTGCTTGGGCATTTTTACTTGGATACATTAATCTAAAGTAATATTCTTGGTTTTTCTTATTCTCAACATAATTATTATATTCCATTTCGCTCCATAGAAAAGATTTCATATCTGCTTTAGCGCCGTTTGTATGTACTTGTTTGTCTAAGTATTTTAATGTTACCTTATTTTGTTGAGACACCCATTCTGTAACTTCTGGACTTGAAAAGTTTTCTAGCCATTGATAATTATCTGTTATATCTACACCATGATACGTATTAATAACAGGTACTTTTTTAGTTGATGGATAGTTTATTTGCGCTTTTAAGTTGTAAACAACTAGTAAACAGTATATAAAAAGTATTCTTTTAAGCATTATTTATTTTTTTTGATTTAAAAGTTTAAAAATACCCATAATATTAAGAGTTGGCAATGAATAAATAGATTTTACTTTGCTTACTTTTTTTTAATCTTTGATAAAGATCCGAACTCAAACGAATTATATATAGATTTTCTTAAATAGGTAGATATTTTAATTCTAAAATAACTTAAAAAACTATATTCGCGCCATGTGGATGTATTTAGGCCTATTGGCCGCACTTTTTTTAGGATTACATAATTTATGTAAAAAACATGCAGTACAAGGAAATGAAGTTTTTCCTGTTCTTTTAGGTACTATTTCTAGCGGATTTTTATTTGTTGCAACATTGTATGTACTCGCTATTTTTTATCCTAATTCTGCGTTAGAAAATGGTTATAATTTTCAACAAATTGCTTGGACAATACAT
>JANQTQ010000217.1 GCA_030731625.1 Polaribacter sp.
GTTTTAAACTTAGAAGAAGATAATGCAGGTGTTGTATTATTAGGAGCTTCAACTTCAATTAGAGAAGGATCTACAGTTAAAAGAACTGAAAGAATTGCATCTTTAAGAGCAGGTGAAGGAATTGTAGGTAGAGTAGTAGATACTCTTGGAAGCCCAATAGATGGTAAAGGCCCAATTGAAGGTGTAACTTACGAAATGCCTTTAGAGCGTAGAGCGCCTGGAGTTATTTATAGAGAACCTGTAACAGAGCCATTACAAACGGGTATTAAATCTATCGATGCAATGATTCCTGTTGGTAGAGGTCAACGTGAATTAATTATTGGAGACCGTCAAACAGGTAAGTCTACAGTAGCTATTGATACGATTTTAAATCAAAAAGAATTTTACGATGCTGGAAATCCAGTGTACTGTATATATGTTGCTATTGGTCAAAAAGCTTCTACTGTTGCAGCTATTGCAAACATGTTAGAAGAAAAAGGAGCATTAGCGTATACTACAATTGTTGCTGCAAATGCATCTGATCCTGCAGCAATGCAAGTGTATGCACCTTTTGCTGGAGCTGCAATTGGAGAATATTTTAGAGATTCTGGTAGACCTGCTCTAATTATCTATGATGATTTATCTAAACAAGCAGTTGCTTACCGTGAAATTTCTTTATTATTAAGAAGACCACCAGGACGTGAAGCATATCCTGGAGATGTATTTTATTTACACTCAAGATTATTAGAACGTGCTGCAAAAATTATCAATGATGATAAAATTGCAAGTGAAATGAATGATTTACCAGACTCAATTAGAGGTCTTGTAAAAGGTGGTGGTTCTTTAACTGCATTACCAATCATTGAAACACAAGCAGGAGACGTTTCTGCATATATACCAACGAACGTAATTTCTATTACTGACGGACAAATTTTCTTAGATGGAGATTTATTTAACTCAGGTGTAAGACCAGCAATTAACGTAGGTATTTCTGTATCTCGTGTTGGTGGTAATGCACAAATTAAATCTATGAAAAAGGTATCTGGTACTTTAAAATTAGATCAAGCTCAGTACAGAGAATTAGAAGCTTTTGCTAAGTTTGGATCTGACTTAGATGCAGCTACAATGAGTGTAATTTCTAAAGGTCAACGTAATGTTGAGATTTTAAAACAAGCTCAAAATGACCCTTTTACAGTTGAAGATCAAGTAGCTATTATTTATGCAGGGTCTAAAAACTTATTAAGATCAGTTCCTGTAAATATGGTTAAGAAGTTCGAAAAAGATTATTTAGATTATTTAAACGCAAAACATAGAGATACTTTAGATACTTTAAAAGCTGGTAAATTAACAGATGAAGCAATTGCAGTTTTAGAAGCAGCAGCTAAAGAAATTTCTACTCATTTTAATTAGAAGTAGTTAGTATTTAACAGTAAGAATAACATTCTACTGATAAGAACTAATACCTAACAACTAATAACTAAAATATGGCAAACTTAAAAGAAATACGTAATAGAATTACTTCTATTAAATCAACAATGCAGATTACATCTGCCATGAAAATGGTATCTGCTGCAAAATTGAAAAAAGCACAAGATGCAATAACGGCAATGAGACCGTATTCATCTAAACTAACTGAATTGTTGCAAAATTTAAGTGCAACTTTAGATAGTGACGCTAGTGGAGAATATTCTAAACAAAGGGTAATTTCTAAAGTATTAATTGTAGCTGTAACTTCTAACAGAGGTTTATGTGGTGGTTTTAATTCATCAATTACTAAAGAAGTAGTTAAAACTGTTCAAGAAAACTACAGTAATGTTAAGGTTGATATTTTTGCAATTGGTAAAAAAGGAGCTGATGTTTTAGCTAAGAAATTTAATATTATTGAAAGAAGAAATGATGTCTTTGATGATTTAACTTTCGATAATGTTGCGGCTATAGCAGAAGAATTGATGACTTTGTATACGAGCGGTGCATACGACAGAATTGAATTGGTATATAATCAATTTAAAAATGCAGCTACACAAATTACACAAGTAGAACAATTTTTGCCAATAAAACCTATTGACAATATTGATGCATCTGCAGTAAATGCTGATTATATTTTTGAGCCTTCTAAAGAAGAAATAGTTTTAGCTCTAATACCAAAATCTTTAAAAACACAATTGTACAAAGCAATTAGAGATAGTTTTGCTTCAGAACATGGTGCACGTATGACTGCAATGCATAAAGCAACAGACAACGCAAAAGATTTAAGAGACGATTTATTGTTAACTTATAACAAAGCGCGTCAAGCAGCAATTACTAACGAAATTTTAGAAATTGTTGGTGGTGCAGAAGCGTTGAAAAATTAAGCGAAGTAGAACGGAGCTAAATTTCGCAAATTGCAGAAGCGTTGAGAAATTAGATAATACACTTCCTGATTAGGAAATATAAAGTAAAAAGAGCTTATCAAAATTTGATAAGCTCTTTTTTTATATCTTGGCATCACATTTGAAAATATATTAGAAATCATAAAAATGAACGCACTAAAAAATTTATCAGTAATCGCAATTGCCTTTCTGTTTTATCAATGTGGAAGCGCAAAATTCGAAGAAAAGCCTCCTTTTACAATTACATCTGCTGTATATAATAATTGGTCTGGCGGACAACCAGGTGAAAAAGGAAGTATTTTAAATATAACCTACACATCTAATTATATTATAAAATTTGATAGCGTTTATTTCTTGAAAAAAATTCAAAAAATAGAAGTCGTTAAGACCAAAGACAAGAAATTGATAACGGCTAATTTTGTAACAAGTGCAAAACCAGATATCATATTAGATGTAAATGCATCCAACGAAATGGCTAATCCAGTTCCTGAAATTAAGAAATTTCCATTTGAATTAAATCAAAATGATGCCATCATTAGTTACATCGTAAAAGGAAAAACAAAATATTATAAAATAAAAGGAATCAAAAAAGGAAAATCCATATTTTATCCTTCAGCTCCTAAACGATAATATCAAATAGTTCATCCATTCTTTTAGAGTGGATTTTTTTTGGCACGCAATTTGAATATTCATAAGTATAACCATTTAAATATAAAGCTTATGAAGACTCTAAAACTACTTTTCGCAATTCTTATTACAGGAACTCTTCTAAATTCTTGTACAACTGTATATCAAGATGCTTATTATGAATATGAGCCAACTTTAGAAGAAGTAGTTTCTAACTACGATTTATGGTACATAGATTATCACAGAACTACTGGAAACGGAGATATTCCTTATGTGTCTAGAGCTTTTACTTTATCCTTTTTAAATGGAATTTTATACGCAAATAACAATATTGTTGATATTGGCAAAACAGGAAATGGTTTGGGAATTGATGTTGGAACCTACAATACAAATAATGGTATTTTAAAAACGTATCATGATATTGATGGCGCGAATAATTTTGATGTAACCATACTATCTAATAATGAAATAAGAATCTTCAATTACAGAGAAAATGTTAGTTATTATTTAATAGGATACAATACTAATAATTTTGATTATGATAAATTATTTTATGAAAACATAGAATATTTTTTACAAGAGTACATTGCTTGGGAAAATGTCAATGCTTTTGGCGGTAGATCTAATCCTTTTGATAAAGAACATTTTTTAGCCTTTACGCCAGAAAATATAACAACATTTTATAGTTCTCAAGATAACTTTGGCACGCAAGTTGATTATATCAAATGGGATTATGTAGGAGGATATGAAGTGTATGATGTTACAGGTTATGACAACTTAAAAATTTTAACACTTAATTATGATGGTGGAGATATTGAAGAGTTCGAATTAAGCGTTACAAATGATAGTAAGATTCGTCTGTATCATATAAACTCAGACACAACATACGATTATTCTGGAAGAGGATTTGTACAGTATTTAAAAGGTGAAAAAAATGTTAAAACTGAAACACCAACTGTAAGGAATGACAACAGAAAACGTACTAAAATAGAAAGAAAGACAAAGATTAGAAGAAATTTAAAATAAGTTTGGTTAGTTGATTTTTGGTTGGTTATTTCTCAATAACCAATTGAAAGAGAAACCGTCCTGTGGAGGACGGTTTTTTCTTTGTTTATAATTTAGAAAAATAGTGGATGAATTCTTAAAATAACATCAGTTGTTTTTATATTTTTATACAACTTTTTATAGTTCTATAAATGGTAAAGTAAACGTCTAAAAGCAAATCTGATCAAAAATTAAATAATGAGAAAAACAGCATTTATTACAGGAGCAACTTCTGGAATTGGTAAAGCAACCGCAGAATTGTTTGCTAAAAATAACATCCGATTAATTATTTGTGGACGAAGAACGGCACGTTTACAAGAACTTCAATTAGAGTTAAGTAAACTTACCGAAGTAACTACTTTACAGTTTGATGTTTCTAAAAGAAAAGAAGTTGATGCGGCTATAAAATCGCTTCCAGATAATTTTAAAGAAATAGATATTTTGATTAATAATGCAGGAAATGCGCACGGTTTATCCAGCATTCAAGATGGCGATATAGATGATTGGGATGCCATGTTAGACATTAATGTAAAAGGGTTATTATATGTTTCTAAAGCGATCATTCCAAAAATGGTGGCAAATAATAGCGGATTTATTGTGAATATTGGCTCAATTGCAGCAAAAGAAGTGTATCCTAATGGAAATGTGTACTGCGCATCAAAACACGCTGTAGATGCTTTAAATAAAGCCATGAGGATAGATTTAAACAAATATAACATTCGTGTTTCTGCAATTCATCCCGGAGCTGTAGAAACTGAGTTTTCTGAAGTTCGTTTTAAAGGTGACACGGAAAAAGCAAAAACAGTTTATGCAGGTTATAAAGCGCTACAAGCAGAAGATATTGCAGATATTATACATTTTGTAATTACAAGACCTTATCATGTAAATATCGAAGATTTAGTGGTGTATCCAACAGCACAAGCAACTCCAACAATTTTAAATAAAAAATAGTTTATTGTAGAATGCAAAAATCAGAAATAATAATTGGCTGTATGTCTTGGGGGAAATGGGGAAAACAATTTTCTACCAAACAACAAGTTGATATGATTCAGTTTTCTGTAGAAAACGGGAATTCTACTTTTGATCATGCAGATATTTATGGCGATTATTCTACCGAAGCCGAATTTGGAAAAGCCATAGTAGAAAGTGGAATTCCGCGTAAAGAAATTCAGTTAGTTTCTAAATGTGGCATCCAACTTGTTGGAGAAACAAGAAAAAATAAAGTAAAACATTATAATTACAGTAAAGAGTATCTAATTTGGAGTGCTGAAAATTCATTAAAAAATTTAAAAACGGATTATTTAGATACGTTTTTATTGCACAGACCTAGTCCGTTAATGCAACCCGATGAAATTGCAGAAGCAATATCAGAATTGAAACAAAGTGGAAAAATCATTAACTTTGGAGTATCAAATTTTACGCCTTTTCAAGTTGATTTCATTGCTGATAAAATTACTGTTTCTGTAAATCAGATTGAATTTTCTTTAACGCAACATACTGCAATGCAAGATGGAAGTTTAGATCAAATGCTTCAAAAAAGTATTCGGCCAATGTGTTGGAGTCCTTTAGGAACTGTTTTTAGAAGTGAAACAGCACAGTCTTTAAGAATAAAAAAACTGTTAAAAGAATTATCAGAAAAATATGCAGTTTCTGATGATGTGCTTTTATTAGCTTGGATATTAAAACATCCTTCAAAAATTTCTCCAGTTATTGGCACCACAAATAAAGAACGAATTTTAAACGCAAACAAAGCTTTAGAAATTAATTTAGATTTAGAAGATTGGTTTCTGCTTTTAGAGGCAAGTCAAGGAAAAGAAACACCATAAAAATGATTAACAAACGCCTTTTAATTAAAAACCTACTTTCTCACAACGATGAGAATAGTTTTTATGATAAAAAGCAACGGTTGTCATTAGATTCTAAAGAAGGAAAAGCAAAATTTTTAAAACATATTTGTGCACTATCAAACTCCAATCCAGAAAACAATTCTTATATCGTAATTGGTGTAGAAGATGAGCAAAATAAAATTCTTGGTGTAGATTTTTATGATGACAGTAAAATTCAGAATTTGGTAAATGCGTATTTGACTCATCCGCCAAAAATTCAATATGAAAATGTAGCTTTTCCAAGATTACCCAGACATAAAGTTGTTGGTTTGGTGACCATTTATCCGAATAACAAAATAACATCTCTTTTAAAAAATGTTTGGAAATATCAAAAAGGAACCATTTTTCATAGAAAAGGCAGTAATTCTATGCCTTTTTTGGATCGTAATTTTGAGTTAAAAAACACGAACAAAACAATCGTAGCGTCTTTAGAAAATAGTGCAAGAAATAATATTGAATTGACGTTAAATGGTGTTTTTGATTTTATAAACAATCATAAGCCAGAAAACAACCCGCAATACAAAGTGTTTAATGAACAATTTGTGTTGTGCTGGGCCGGAGAAAAGAAAATTATCAACCAAGAAGAATTTTTTTCTAGAGTAGATATTGAATTGATTAACGAACAAGTTCGATTGTTTTTTTCTGCATTAGATGAAGTTCAAATTTCTTACAACAACAATTCATTTATTGTTACCGAATATATTTTATTAGGAATTGATGCGAACGAAAAACATTATCCTTTAGAAAAAACAATTATCAATTTTAAAGATAATGGTAAACATGCCATTGTAAGCGAATTTTTATTTCAACCACCAAAATACGACCAAACAATCATCAATCATATTTATACGAATAGCAATACAATTGTTGCTAAAATTATAAATGATACGCCTCTTTCGGTTTTAGAATATGAAGACGTTTCTAGATTGCCTACAAATTATCTTATCTGTTTTTTAAACGGATTTGTAGATGCAGTGCCACAACTTGAAAAAGCTAAAAACTACATCAAAAATTTAGAGGATAAAACCACTTATATAAGTTATAAAGAAGCAATGCGCGTAATTAGAAAAGTGAAGTACAATTGATTGTATATGTGTTTTTAAGCATTTCTTAATCCTATTTTTGAGGTTAAAAAGTATAGAGATAGCTAAAAAAGCAGATTTAATTATAACTTCATTTTTTTTATTAATCAAATTATAACCACATCGCTTGACACATCAATTAAACCAATTTTTATCTCTTAAATGTTTTCTCATCATAATTTTAAGAAAATTTTCAATATTCTTTTGTAATTTGGCTTAATTTTTTATTTCATAAGATTTTCAATTCGTTTAATTTTTAATGACATGCACTTTTAATTAAATGATTTTTAAGAACAATAAAATTAATATATGACACAAAATCAACCAAAAAGTACGTTAGTTCCCATTCTGATTATTGCAGGATTATTTTTTATCTTCGGATTTGTTACTTGGATCAACGGAGCGTTAATTCCGTTTATGAAAACCATCAACGAACTAACAGATGCACAATCGTATTTAGTTGCATCAGCTTCTTATATTTCTTTTGTTGTAATGGCGTTGCCAGCATCCTATATCATCAATGAAATTGGGTATAAAAAAGGAATGTCTCTAGGTTTAATAACAATGGCAGTTGGTGCGTTACTTTTTATACCTGCAGCAGAAGCAAGAACTTATTGGGTTTTTTTAGTGGCAATTTTTATTCAAGGAGCAGGAATGACTTTATTACAAACCGCTTCTAATCCATATATCACAATTTTAGGACCGATGGAAAGTGCTGCAAAACGAATCGCAATTATGGGAATTGCTAATAAAGTTGCGGGCGCTCTTGGATCTGTAATATTTGGTACAATTTTATTATCAGGAATAGATAGTATCAAAGAACAATTAAGTGTTGTTGATGATGTAGAGAAATCAAATTTATTAAATACCATGGCAGATAGTGTTGTTACACCTTATATTATTATGGCTGCTGTGTTATTTTTATTAGGAATCTTAATAAGAAAAGCACCGTTACCAAATGTAGAAGCACAACCTATTGAAGTTTCAGCATCTGGAGAAAAAGTAAAAACGAGTATTTTTCAATTTCCACATTTATGGCTAGGTGTTTTAGCACTGTTTTTATATGTAGGTGTTGAGGTTGTTGCTGGAGATACGATTATTTCGTACGGAATTTCCCTAAACATTCCTGCAGAAGAAGCTCGATTTTTTACCTTGTTTACATTAATGGCGATGGTTGCAACCTATGCTTTGGGGGTGTTTTTAATTCCTAAATACATCAATCAGTCTTTGGCGTTAAAAGCGAGTGCAATTCTTGGAGTTTTATTGTCGCTTTGTATTGTATTTACAACCGGATTTACTTCTGTACTTTTTGTTGCAGCGTTGGGAATTGCAAATGCTTTAGTTTGGCCGGCAATTTGGCCTTTAGCATTAACAGGATTGGGAAAATTTACAGAAACAGGATCAGCATTATTAATCATGGCAATTTCTGGAGGAGCCATTATTCCGCCTTTATATGGCGCTTTGGTAGATCATAAAAAAGCTGAATTAATATCAATAGGAATAAATGAAGCAAGCGCTTTAGCAGATGCTGCTTCTTTTGGATATTGGATTCTGTTACCTTGTTATATAGCGATTCTTTATTACGCTTTCTTTGGTCATAAAGTTGGATTAAAAAAAGGATAATCCACTTTCTATATTGAATTTAAATTTCACAAAAAATAGCATTAAGGAGATTTATTTAATGCTTTTTTTTTGTGATTTGATAGTTGTTTTATTTCGCCCTTGGCGGATTTGGTAAAGCATCAAAACCCATATTAAATAACGTAAAACCAAAAATGTCTGCATATTGGGAAATCGTTTTTGTAACCGGAGTTCCTGCGCCATGGCCAGCATTGGTTTCTATTCTGATTAAAGTAGGATTTTCTCCACACTGTTTATCTTGCAATTCTGCTGCGAATTTAAAACTATGTGCAGGCACAACTCTATCATCATGATCGCCAGTTGTTATTAATGTTGCAGGATATTCTATCCCTTTTTTCACAGTATGCACTGGCGAATATCCTTTTAAATAGGCAAACATTTCTTTGCTGTCTTCTGCGGTTCCGTAATCATACGCCCATCCTGCGCCAGCAGTAAAAGTATGATATCGTAACATATCTAAAACGCCAACTGCTGGTAAAGCAACTTTCATTAAATCGGGTCTTTGTGTCATCGTTGCACCCACCAATAAACCGCCATTAGAACCACCTCGAATTGCTAAAAATTTTGATGAAGTATATTTTTCTGCTATTAAATATTCGGCGGCTGCAATAAAATCATCAAATACATTTTGTTTTTTAAATTGTGTTCCTGCATCGTGCCATTTTTTGCCATATTCTCCTCCGCCTCTTAAATTAGGAACCGCATAAATTCCTCCTTGTTCCATCCAAACAGCGTTTGCAATACTAAAAGCAGGCGTTAAACTTACATTAAATCCACCATAACCATATAAAATAGTAGGATTTTTCCCATTCAATTCCACTCCTTTTTTATGCGTAATAATCATCGGAATTTTCGTACCATCTTTTGATTTGTAAAAAACTTGTTTACTTTCAAAAGCATCAGTATCAAAAGCAATTGAAGGTTTCCAATAAGAAGTATACGTGCCGTTTGTTGGATTTAATTTAAAAGAAGACGCAGGAGTATTGTAATTTGTAAAGGAAAAATACAAGTCAGTAGCTCTTGTTTTTCCACTAAAACCACCTGCAGAACCAACACCAGGTAATTTTATTTCTCTAAGTAAGTTTCCATCCAAATCGTATTGTAAAACTTTTGAAACTGCATCAACCATATAATTTGCAAAGAAAAATCCTGCGCCGGTAGAAATGCTCAACACATTTTCTGTTTCCGGAATAAAATCTTTCCAGTTTTCTGATGTAGGATTTGCAGCATCCACAGTAACCACTTTTTTATTTGGCGCATTTAAATTTGTAATTAAATACAATGTATTTCCTCTGTTATCAATAACGTGAGTATCACTTTCTACATGATCTAAAATTGTAATTAATTTGCTATTTGGGTTTGATAGATCTTTGATAAATAATTTATTTCCGGATGTAGAAACTTGTGCAGAAATCACTAAATATTTATAATCTTCTGTTAAAGAACCAAAAACATATCGGTGTTTTTCTGATGGAATTCCGCCAAAAACAACCACATCTTCCTTTTGTGAAGTTCCTAATTTGTGATACTGTAATTTGTGTTCATCTGTTTTTGCTGATAATTCACTTCCTTTTGGTTTATCGTAACTCGAGTAGTAAAAACCTTCGTTTTTGTACCAAGAAACGCCAGAAAATTTAATATCAATTAATGCATCTTCTGTAATTATTTTAGATTCGGTATCAATAATGATTATTTTTCTCCAATCAGAACCGCCTTCAGAAATAGAATACGCAGCTGTTTTTCCATCTTCAGAAAAACTTAAAGAACCTAAAGAAGTTGTTGCATCCTCAGAAAAAGTATTTGGATCTAAAAAAACTTCGGGTTCACTATTTTCTTTTTTTCGATAAATAACATCTTGATTTTGCAATCCGTTATTTTTAGAGAAATAAGTATAATCGCCTTCAATAAACGGAGTTCCTACTTTTTCGTAATTCCATAATTCTGATAATCGATCTTTTAATTGTTCTCGATAAGGAATTTTATCTAAATAGGTATTAGTAACTTCATTTTCGGTTGTAACCCAAGCTTTTGTTGCTGTACTTTTATCGTCTTCTAGCCATCTATAATTATCGACAATTGTTGTTCCGAAAAAATTTTCTATAACTGGTTTTTTGTTGGTTTTTGGGTATTTCACGTTACTGTTTTTTCTTAAATAAACTTACTAAAAGAATTGGAGAATAATTTTTTCTGATTTGTCTTCAGTTTAAAATATTTATCAAATTTAATTAAAATAGGAGGATAGAAGTTACATAAAGCAAGGGTTTTATCAGTTTATAGTGATTTAAACCTAAGAATTGTAATGTTTTTAAAGGTAAAACGACTATTTTCACATTAAAGAAGAAAAATAATTTTAAAAGATGACAGAAAATTTAACGAAAGCAACCTTTTTAGAAAAGGTATTTAATTTTGAAGAACATAAAGAATGGAAATTTGAAGGACAAAGACCTGCTTTAATCGATTTTTATGCAGATTGGTGCGGACCTTGTAAAATGATAGCGCCAATTTTAGAGCAACTTTCAGAAGAATATGGAGACAAGCTGGATATTTATAAGATTGATACAGAAGCTGAGCAAGAATTAGCTGCAGCATTCGGAATTAGAAGTATTCCTTCTATGTTATTCTGTCCTGCAGAAGGGCAGCCACAAATGGCAAACGGAGCATTACCAAAACCAGAATTAGAGCGCATTATTGCGGATGTTTTAAGAGTTACAAAATAAATTTTTTGTAATTTATAAGTTTACAGAAAAAACATGTTATGATTTTGATTCGGTTGTTAAATGCAAAAAGTTAAGCGAATAAAGTAGCAAAAGCTTCTTCTATTTTACCAACTAAAATCAATTTTATAGCATGTTTTTTTGAAGTTATTTTATTGTATTTCGATGCAACAAAGGTTTTATAACCCAGTTTTTCGGCTTCTAAAATTCGTTGATCAATTTTAGAAACGGGCCTAATTTCGCCAGCCAAACCTACTTCAGCTGCAAAACATACATTTGGATTGATGGCAATATCTTGATTGGATGATAAAATTGCCGCCACAACTGCCAAATCAATTGCAGGATCGTCTACATTTATACCTCCAGTAATATTTAAAAACACATCTTTTGCACCCAATTTAAAACCTGCTCTTTTTTCTAGAACAGCTAAAATCATGTGTAAACGTTTTAAGTTGTAACCTGTTGTAGATCGCTGTGGAGTTCCATAAACTGCCGTAGAAACTAATGCTTGAATTTCTATCATTAAAGGACGAATGCCTTCTAAAGTTGATGCAATTGCCGTTCCGCTTAAATCTGCGTCTTTTTTAGAAATCAATATTTCTGACGGATTTGAAATTTCTCTTAATCCGTTTGAAAGCATTTCGTAAATTCCTAATTCTGATGTAGAACCAAACCTGTTTTTTTGTGATCTTAAAATTCTATAGGTATGATTTCTGTCGCCTTCAAATTGTAAAACAACATCAACCATGTGTTCTAAAATTTTTGGGCCAGCAATATTTCCTTCTTTGTTGATATGACCAATTAATAAAACCGGAGTGGCAGTTTCTTTGGCAAATTTGATGAGTTCTGCAGCAGTTTCTCTAATTTGAGAAATACT
>JANQTQ010000218.1 GCA_030731625.1 Polaribacter sp.
GGTGTTCTATCAGAAACTCTTTGAAAATCATCTAAGGTAAAGTCAATATCTGCAGCATGTGCAATTGCTAAAAAGTGTAAAACTGCATTTGTAGATCCACCCAAAGCATTTACAATAGCGATTGCATTTTCTAAAGACTTTTTAGAAATGATATCTAAAGGTTTTAAATCTAATTCTAATAAATTTTTAATTGCGATTGCAGTTCTTTCTGCTTCTGATAATTTATTAGGATTTTCTGCAGGAATTGATGAGTTATAAGGTAACGCAAATCCCATACATTCAATAGCAGAAGCCATTGTATTTGCGGTATACATACCACCACAAGCGCCAGCGCCCGGAATTGCTCTTTTTATAATTTCTCTATATTCGTCTTCTTCTATTTCTCCAGCCATTTTTTGACCTAAAGCTTCAAAAGCAGAAACGATATTTAATTTTTTTCCTTTGTAATTTCCTGATGCAATTGTACCACCATACATCATAATTGCTGGGCGATTTAAACGCAACATTGCAATAACTGCACCCGGCATATTTTTATCACAACCAACTACAGAAACCAATGCATCATAACTTTGAGCATTCATAACCGTTTCTATAGAATCTGCAATAATATCTCTTGAAGCTAATGAATAATTCATACCAGATGTTCCCATAGAAATCCCATCAGAAACACCAATAGTATTAAAACCTAAACCAACTAAACCTGCAATTTTTGTTTCAATCTTGACTTCTGCTGCTAAATTGTTTAAGTGCATGTTACATGGGTTTCCATCATAACCTGTACTTGCGATTCCAACTTGCGCTTTTTGCATGTCTTCATCGGTTAAACCTACTGCATACAACATTGCTTGAGATGCTGGTTGAGACTCATCTTGCGTTAATCTTTTGCTGTGTTTATTTAATTCCATTTATTGTTTTCTTCAATTTGATGACTAAATTAGTTTATTTCTCTATTTTCATTGAATAATACTCAATGATACTCTTTAAACTCAGGTCTTTAAATAGGTATACAATTAACTGTAAATCATATACTTAAACTGAATTTATTATGACATTCAATCCTTAAAATAAAATCAATAAAAAACCTTCCATTTATCTGGAAGGTTCTATTTTAAAATACAAATACAACTTCCATATCAAATCATTATAATAATGACAGTGATAATTACATGAACTTGTACTATTCTTTTTATCATATTAAATAATTGTACTTTGTCCCATATGAATATTTTTAAAATTCATATTGCTATCTTCTTGATTTAAAATATAATCTGCAATAAAACCACCCACTTTTGATGTAGATGCAGAATACTGATTTTTACCTTTAATATCTTCAGTTGTAATGCCCAACGCTAAAGATTTTTCTATTGCGCGTTCTATAGCATCTGCTTCTTCATGCAATCCAAAATGAGCTAATAACATAGCTGCGGATAAAATAGAAGCTAAAGGGTTTGCAATATCTTTTTCTTTTGCCTGCGGATAAGAGCCGTGAATTGGTTCAAACATTGCCGTTTTTTCTCCAATTGATGAAGATGCCAACAAACCTATAGAACCACTAATAACACTTGCTTCATCAGAAAGAATATCACCAAAAAGGTTTTCGGTTAAAATAACATCAAATTGCTTAGGATTTAATACTATTTGCAATGCTGCATTGTCTACATACATAAAATCTAGTTCTACATTTGTATATTCTTTTGCAATTTCTGTTACTGTTTTTCTCCACAAACGTGAGGTTTCTAAAACATTTGCTTTATCGACCAAAGTAACTTTTTTCTTTCTACTTTGAGCAGCTTTAAAAGCTAAATGAGTAACTTTAGAAATTTGATCAACAGTATAAGAACAAACATCAAAAGCAGACAAGCCGTCTTCACTTAATTCTTTTGTGTCAAAATAAATTCCGCCACTTAATTCTCTATAAATTACAATATCTGTACCTTGAATTACCTCCTTTTTTAGAGGTGAATTTTTCATCAATTTTTCGTACGCTTTTACGGGTCTAATATTACAATATAAACCTAGTTCTTTTCGCAAACGGAATAAACCTTGTTCTGGTCTCACTTTTGCTGCCGGATCGTTGTCGTATTTTAAAGTTCCAATTGCTCCATATAAAATAGCATCTGCTTTTTTACAGATTTCTATCGTTTTATCTGGCAGAGGACTCCCTGTTGCTTCAATAGCACAAGCGCCCATTTGGGCTTCTTTATATAAAAAAATATGGTCATACACTTCTGCAACAGCATCTAAAGCTTTTTTTGCTTGATTTGTTACTTCTGGTCCAATACCATCTCCAGGAATTACGGCTATTGTTAATTTCATTATTTGGGTTGATTAAAAATTCTATTTGTTTTGAACGATAGAAGTTAAATCAAAAGTAGTATAACTATTACTGAAGTCAAAATTTCTTTTGCCTTTTTATATCATTGTAATTTTAGAAACTTTATCCACGTCTTTCATAATTATATGAATATCATCATTTTTTATTTCTTTTTGCTTGTCAGCAAGCGCTAAAAAAGAAGCATAGGCAATATCTAATTGAACTTTTGTAAGCTCGTAACCAACTTTCTTAGCTCTATATGCCAAAGCAGCTCTACCGCTTCTTGCTGTTAAAACAATAGCACTTTCTGTTACTCCAACATCTTCAGGATCCATAATTTCGTATGTTTCTCGGTTTTTTATAACGCCAT
>JANQTQ010000219.1 GCA_030731625.1 Polaribacter sp.
TATCTAGTCTATATAGTATACAGCCCTCACAGGTTTTAAAAACCTGTGAGGTCTAAAATAATTCAAACTAACGAATCAATCAACTAATTAATTAACCAATCAACTAACTAAATACATATTTATGGCAACAACTACCAATTCTAAATATTTAATCAAACTCACATTAGTAGCCACTTTAGGAGGTTTACTATTTGGATATGATACAGGCGTAATTTCAGGAACTGTAGGTTCTTTGGATAGTTTTTTTGTAATTCCCAAAGGATTATCAGAAACCGCTGCAAGTGCTTTTAAAGGTTTTTTAGTTTCGAGTGCATTAATAGGATGTATTATTGGTGGTGTTTTTGGAGGTTTAGTCAGTAAAAAGCTAGGAAGAAAAAATGGTTTAATTTTAGCTGCCATTTTATTTTTAATTTCAGCTTTAGGATCTGCAATGCCAGAAATGTTTTTAGCTCCTATTGGCGAATTGGATCATACTTTTTCAACCGTATTTATTGTATACAGAATTATTGGAGGTGTTGGAGTAGGGTTAGCCTCTATGTTATCGCCTTTGTATATTGCAGAAATTGCACCCGCAGATAGTAGAGGTAAGTTGGTTTCTTTTAATCAATTAGCCATTGTTGGTGGTTTTATGGTGGTGTATTTTGTCAACTACTTTATTTCTAGAAGTGGAGGATCAGATGCATGGTTAAATGAAATTGGTTGGAGATGGATGTTTGCATCCGAAGTAGTTCCTGCAGGTTTATTTTTAGGATTATTATTTTTTGTGCCAGATACACCACGTTCTTTAATGTTGCGTAACAAACCAGTAGAAGCTTTAGAAGTTTTAGTAAAAGTAAATGGAGAAAAAGAAGGATCAAGAATTCTAGCAGAAATAGAAGATTCTATGGATGATAAAACATCTGGTCATCTTTTATCTTTTGGATGGTTAGTAATTATAATCGGAATTTTAATCTCTGTATTTCAGCAATTTGTTGGTATCAACGTAGTTTTATATTATGCTCCGGAAATCTTTAAAACAATCTCTTCAGGTACAGATACAGCTTTATTAATGACGATTATTGTAGGTGTTGTCAATTTCTTATTTACCATTATTGCAGTAAAAACAGTAGACAAATACGGTAGAAAACCATTGATGATAATTGGAGCAGCAGGTATGGCAATTGCCATGTTATCTTTAGGATTTGTATTTTTCACTGGAGCAACTGGTTATTTAGCATTGTTTTGTATGATGTTGTATGTTGCAAGTTTCGCGATGAGTTGGGGACCCGTTGCTTGGGTGTTATTAGCAGAGATTTTCCCGAATAAAATTAGAGGAAAAGCTTTGGCAGTTGCAGTTGCAGCACAATGGATTTCTAACTATTTAGTGTCATTAACATTCCCAATGATGAATGACAATTCTACTTTGACAGAACTATTTAACCATGGATTTGCGTATTGGGTATATGGAATTATGAGTCTTTTAGCAATGGTATTTATCATTAAATACATACCAGAAACCAAAGGAAAAACTCTAGAAGAAATGGAAGGACTTTGGAAAAAGAAATAATTAAAAAGAATAATTAAAAAATATCAAAAAAAATAAAACAAACCCAATTGAAAAGCAAAAAGTCAATTGGGTTCATTTATAAATTTATAAAAATGAACAAAAAAATAGACCAACAATCGGCAGATAATATTAGAGCATTAGCGGTTGCCATGGTAGAAAAAGCAAACTCTGGGCATCCAGGAGGCCCAATGGGAGGGGCAGATTTTATGCACATCTTATATTCAGAATTTTTTAATTTCGATCCATCAGATATGACTTGGGCATTCAGAGATCGTTTTTTTATGGATGCTGGGCATTTATCAACGTTAATGTATGCGCAATATTATTTGCTAGGAAATTACGAAAAAGACGATGTTGCCAATTTTAGACAATGGGGTTCAATTACTCCTGGGCATCCAGAAGTAGATGTAAAAAGAGGAATAGAAAATACCTCTGGACCATTAGGACAGGGTCATACCATGGGAGTTGGAGCAGCAATAGCAGCAAACTTTTTAAAAGCTCGTTTTGGAGATTGGATGAATCATAAAATTTATGGTTTTATTTCTGATGGAGGAGTGCAAGAAGAAATCTCTCAAGGAGCAGGAAGAATTGCGGGTCATTTAGGACTAAACAATTTTATAATGTTTTACGATGCTAATGACATTCAATTATCAACTCCAACAGACGAAGTAACATCAGAAGATACTGCCATGAAGTACGAATCTTGGGGATGGAAAGTAGTTACGATTGATGGGCATAATCATGATGAAATAAGAAAAGCATTAAAAGACGCAAACAACGAAACAGAAAAACCAACCTTAATTATTGGTAAAACCATTATGGGTAAAGGTTGTGTAACATCCGAAGGAAAAACGTTTGAAGGCGAATGTGAATTGCACGGACAACCCATTGGTCATACAGGAGCAGATTACACAAAAACCTTACTAAATTTAGGCGCAAATCCAGAAAGTCCGTTTGATATTTATGGTGATGTAAGTGCTTTTTATCAGAATTTATTAAAAGAAAAAATAGCAAAAGCTGGTGAAAAGAAAGCAGAAATTGCAGAATGGAAAACAGCAAACAAAACACTTTCAGATAAATTAGATTTCTTCTTATCAGGAGAATTACCAGAACTAGATTTCGAAGGAATTG
>JANQTQ010000220.1 GCA_030731625.1 Polaribacter sp.
TTTCATCATGCAAAGAAGCAATCATTTTGGTTAAAATATTAATAGGATTTGCAACTGCGCCTCCATACAAACCAGAATGTAAATCTCTATTTGGGCCCGTAACTTCTACTTCTACATAACTCAAACCACGTAAACCTGTTGTAATTGAAGGAATATTGTTTGCAATCATTCCTGTATCAGAAATTAAAATAACATCGTTTGCTAGTTTTTCTTTGTTCCTCGGAACAAACCAAGCCAAACTTTCTGAGCCAACTTCTTCTTCACCTTCAATCATAAATTTTACATTACAAGGTAAATTCCCTGTTGATGTCATGTATTCTAATGCTTTCACATGCATAAACATTTGTCCTTTATCATCACAAGCACCTCTTGCAAAAATGGCTCCTTCAGGATGAATGTCTGTTTTTTTGATAATAGGTTCAAACGGAGGGGAAGTCCAAAGGTTGATAGGATCTGCTGGTTGCACATCATAATGTCCATACACTAAAACTGTAGGTAAACTTTTATCTATTATTTTTTCTCCGTAAATAATTGGGTAACCTGGCGTTTCGCACAATTCAACGTGGTCGCAACCTGCTTTTTTAAGGCTTTCTAAAACAAAATCGGCAGTTAATAAAACATCTTTTTTGTAGGCAGAGTCTGCACTTACAGAAGGTATTTTAAGCAATTCTATCAATTCGTTTAAGAATCGTTGTTGGTTGTCTTTTATGTATGTTTGAATACTATTCATGATTAGTTTTTTATTTCTTCATCAAAAATAGAAAAATAATAACGAACTGCTTTGTAGTTTGCTATGTTTGTTTATATTTGCATCCCGAAATATTCGGAAAGTTGCAGGCGTGGTGGAATTGGTAGACACGCTAGACTTAGGATCTAGTGCCGCGAGGTGTGAGAGTTCGAGTCTCTCCGCCTGTACAAGTAAAAACCTCAAATAGCTATGAATTAGCGGTTTGAGGTTTTTTAATTTACGTATTTGTATTGTAATTTACTTTTTACAAGATCTTAAAATTTCCAATTTTTATAATCTTTAGAAGATTCTAATTTGTTTTCTAATTCATCGGGTAAATTAGGGAAAAAATCAATGCCTGTTTTTTGCTCAATTTCATCAATAGAAACTACAAATTGATACAAAGGTTTTTTGCTTTCTTTATGCGGAATTAAAAAAGCAATCGCTTTAACTTCTGGTTTTGTGTAATCTAACAATATTTTGTAAAACTGATTAGGAACAGACACTTTTTCTGAGCCAATTGTTTTTAAGTTGTCTTCTAAGATTCCGCCAGAAATTACATACAAATGATTGTATTTTTGTGCCCAATAACGAGTTTGTTGTTCTAATTTATTCCAGATTCCTGCGTTAAAATCATGATTTTGAGGCGAAATATTTGAAGTGTAAAAAGTTTCGTTATAACTTTCTTCGGATGCCCTTCTGTCTGCAGCTGGACATAAATGGCCTCTGTCGTAACCAGATTTTTTATAGTTTCGCCAATCTGCAGATTTTGTTTTTACTTTAGGATCTTCAATAAAATAAGGGCGTTTTCTATCTATATAAACAATATCATTTTTAGCTAACGAATAGGCAACCCATTCTGCTTGTTCGTGCTTTTCGGAGTAGGATAAAACATACCCTTCATGATGTATGATTGCTCCAGATGTAGAAGTTGGTAAATAATTGAATACTTCAATTTTTACATCGTTAGTAACACCTGTTTTATCCGTAGAAATTAATTTTGCTTTCTCTTCATATAAATAATACGACAAGACAAGTACTAACAGAATTGAAGAAATTACTTTTTTCTTCATCCTTATTTTTTAAGCTGAATTACCTCAAAATCATCCGTTTTATCAGCATTTAAAAATAAATCTTGAGCCTCTTTTGGCGGTGTTGTTAATTTTCTTGTATTTAAATCAATCCAAGCACCATATACTTTTATAACTGCGGATAATTCTCCGGCTTCATTAAAAACTTCATGAACAATTTTCCAACGTTCGTTGTTTGCCGAAAGTCCAGCTAGTTTAATATTTACAGAAATATTTTCGCCAATATGAATTTCTTTTCTAAAGGATGTTTCTTCAGTAAATAAAATAGGACCAATATGATGTTTGGTAAATTCAGTAATAGAAAATTTTTGTTTCGTAAAATAACGAACTCTTACTTCTGCGGCATATTCATTATATGCCGTATGGCGCATGTGTCTGTTTGGGTCAAAATCAGACCATTTTGTAGGAAATGTAACTTGATAATTCATGATGCAAAAGTAAAAAACCTGATACGTTTCTGTAACATATCAGGCTTTTAATTTAAATAATTTATATTTTTAATTTTTGATGATGGTAGATTTATCTTTTAATTTTAGCTCACTTAAAACATTTAAAGCTTCAGAAATATACATATCTTTTGATAAATTTTTATGCCAAGCAATTCTTTTATCGGATAAACTATTATCTGCTTTTAATAAATTTTGTTCATATAGTGGTGATGTAAAGGTAAAGTTTGATTTGTAATCGAAAACAGATTTAAACTTGTTCGCTTCTGCTTCTTTTACGTCGCTTTCTTGAAAGAATTTTTTAGAATTTAAAGAATACAAAGTTTCATCTTGATTTTTCTTTAACCATTTTGCGTATTCATTTACGAGTTGAAAGTTAGCACTAGCAGCAATTCTTTGTTTGCTATTATAAATTACGTCAGCAAAATTAGCATAAGAATTTGTTTTTGTATATTTTGCTTGTGGCACTTTGTCCCAAGCTAATGCGCCATCTAAATCGCGCTCACCAAACTTCATATAACTATATCTGCTTGGCATGGCAATATCAGAATATACACCTTCTATTTGCGTAGAACCACCATTAACTCTATAGAATTTTTGAATGGTCATTTTTAGATATCCTAAATCTGTTTCGTACTTTGGATAAAACTGATTGATAGGCAAAACATTTTGCACAGTTCCTTTTCCGTATGTTTGATTTCCTCCTAAAATTATTGCTCTTTTATAGTCTTGCATTGCGGCAGCAAAAATTTCTGATGCTGATGCAGAAAATTCATTAACCAACACAACAACAGCGCCTTCCCATTGCGTTTTTGGATCGATATCTTCTTTTACAACCGGATTTTCTCCTCTATATTTAACTTGTACAATTGGCCCTTTATCTATAAATAATCCAGATATTTCAATAGCTGTTTTTAAAGATCCGCCGCCATTATTTCTTAAGTCTACAATTAAGCCAGCAACATTTTCTGCCTTTAATCTTTCTATTTCTTGCTCCATATCTTTTGCAGAATCTCTAGAAGACTCATCAGAAAAATCAATATAAAAACTTGGTAAATCTATAATTGCGTATTTTTTACCATTTTTTTCTACAATACTAGATTTTACATAGGTTTCATCTAATTCTACGACATCTCTAATGATTGAAATTATTTTTATAGAACCGTCTAATTTTTTCTTAACGGTTAATCTAACTTCAGTTCCTTTTTTTCCTTTTATAAATTTTATGGCATCATCTAAACGCATACCTACAATATCCAAAGGTTCTTCATCTCCTTGGGCAACTTTTAAGATAATATCTTCTGGTTCAAGATCTCCTTGTTTGTATGCAGGGCCTCCGGCAACTAGTTCAAAAACATGAGTATAAATACCTTTTTTTTGTAAACGAGCTCCAATTCCTTCTAATTTACCAGAAATTTCTTGATCAAATTTTTCTTTAATATTCGGAGACATATAAGTTGTATGAGGGTCAAAAGCGCCAACAACCGAATTTAAAAATGTAGAAAACCAATCATCATTTTCTAATTCTTCGATTCGTACATACAATTCATCCATGTTTTTTAAAACTTCTGCTCTTGCTTCTTTTTCTAAAGTGGTAAAAGATTTTACTTTGTAGTTTTTATCCTTTTTTACTTTCTCATCTTGTAGCTGAGTTTGTTCTTGTATTCTGCCTAAAGTTTGTAGTTTTAATTGTTTTCTCCAATACTCTATTAATTGGTTGTCGTTTTTTGCAAACGGAACTTTTTCGTAATCAAGATCAATGGTTTCGTTTTGATTAAAATCAAAAGGCTGACCTAATAAGGAACCATAATATGTTTTTGCCTTTTTCATTTCTGATAAAAAACGATTGTACACTAGGTTGTAAAAACTTAAATCATCTTTTAATAGTTGGTTATCTATTTGATACTTGTATTTAGAAAATTCTTTTAAATCTTCTTGTGTAAAATAGCGTTTACTAGGATCTAATCCATCAATAAAAGAGGTGTATACAGCTTCAGAAAAAGTATCATCTAAATCTTTTGCAACAAAGTGTCCACGAGTTAAAATATTTTTCAACACATAAATTAAAACTTTATCTTTTTCAGGATCAGGTTTTTTAGTTTGTTCTTCAGCATTTATTGCAAAACTATTTATTAATAGGGTAATTGCTAAAAGTATAGTGCTAAATCTAAATTTCGTTTTCATAAATCTGCGATCGTTTTTTATTATTTTTTAATTTCAAACTACTAAAATAGTGCCAAAAAATTATAGCTTTACAATTTTACATAAAATTAGACTTTTTTATTCTTTACAAAATGTTAAAAAGAAAATAGTTTAAAATAAATTACATTTGCTCTAAAGTATTAAAAAATCAGCATTCAAAGTTAATTTTCTTTTTTAAAAATTGCAATTAACATTGAATCTTAAACTTATAAAGTATGCAAGAAAGACCTTTAATTTTAATAACAAACGATGACGGAATTACAGCTCCAGGAATAAGAGCACTCATTAAAATAATGAATAAAATTGGAGATGTTGTGGTAGTTGCGCCGGATAGTCCGCAAAGCGGAATGGGGCATGCAATTACTGTTGATAATGTATTGACTTGCAATCCAATTACAATTGACGACGGTCCTCAATTAGAATACACTTGTTCTGGAACGCCGGCAGATTGTGTAAAAATGGCCATTAGTGAGATTTTGAATAAAAAACCAGATTTATGTGTTTCTGGCATCAATCATGGTGCTAATTCTTCTATAAATGTAATTTATTCTGGTACAATGAGTGCTGCTATTGAAGCTGGGATAGAGGGTGTTCCAGCAATTGGGTTTTCTTTATTAGATTTTAAATGGCATGCAGATTTTAAGCCAGCAGAAGAATTTGTAAAAAAAATAACCCTAAATACGTTATTAAACGGTTTGCCAGATGGTATTGTTTTAAACGTAAATATTCCTAATTTAAAAGTAGATGAAATAAAAGGCGTGAAGATTTGTAGACAAGCAAATGGTGTTTGGAAAGAAATTTTTGACAAACGAAAAAGTCCATTTGGAAAAGAGTATTATTGGCTTTCTGGCGAGTTTGTAAATAAAGATAAAGGGCAAGATACAGATGTATACGCACTAGAAAATGGTTATGTTTCTATTGTACCAGTTCAGTTCGATTTAACTGCACATCACATGATTCAAAAATTAAACTCTTGGGAACTATAAAAAAAGATATTTTAATTGGCATATTTATTTCTCTTTTTGCAACTGCAGCGGGAGTTTTCTTATATGTAGAATATTTTTCGAGCCAAGGTTTTAATGAAAGTCTTAAAATGATTCAAGTTGGAAATTTGGAAGGTAAAATTTTATCCTTAGCAGCAATACCTAATTTATTTGTTTTCTTTATTTTTATCAAAAAGAAACAAGATAACAGAGCAAAAGGCGTTTTGTTTGCTACAATTTTAATAGCGCTTACAACCTTAATTTTAAAGTTTTTCTAAATGAAATATTATATCATCGCAGGCGAAGCTTCTGGAGATTTGCATGGTGCCAACTTAATGAAAGAGCTGTACAAACTAGATGAGCAGGCAGATATTCGGTTTTGGGGCGGAGATTTAATGCAAAATGTTGGGGGTACTTTAGTGAGTCATTTTAAAGAAAGAGCTTTTATGGGTTTTTTCGAAGTTTTAAAAAACTTATCAAAAGTATTGGGTTTTATGAAGTTTTGTAAAAGTGATATTGCCCAATTTAAACCAGATGTACTTGTTTTTATAGACAATTCTGGCTTTAATTTACGAATTGCAAAATGGGCAAAATTACAAGGTTTTAAAACCAATTATTATATTTCTCCGCAAGTGTGGGCAAGTAGAGCAGGTAGAGTGAAAGATATTAAAAGAGATGTCGATAAAATGTTTGTGATTTTGCCTTTCGAAAAAGCATTTTATAAAAAATACGATTATGAAGTTTCCTTTGTTGGGCATCCTTTAATTGATGCGATTGCTGACAGACAACAAGTTGGAATTCAAAAATTTAGAGAAGAACATAATTTAGGAATCAAGCCTATAATTGCTTTATTACCAGGAAGTAGAAAGCAAGAAATTACAAAAATGCTTTCTGTAATGTTGTCTTTGGTTGATGATTTTTCTGAGTATCAATTTGTAATTGCGGGTGCTCCAAGTCAAGATTTTTCTTTTTATCAGCAAATAATTGGCAGTAAAGAAGTGTGTTTTATCAACAATAAAACCTACGATTTATTAAGTGTTTCTTATGCCGCATTGGTAGCTTCTGGAACCGCAACTTTAGAAACAGCATTATTTAAAGTGCCTCAAGTGGTTTGTTATAAAGGTGGATCAATTTCATATCAAATTGCAAAAAGAATTATAACGCTAAAATTTATTTCTTTGGTAAATTTAATAATGGACAAAGAAGTTGTGATAGAATTAATACAAAATAATTTTACAAAACAAAAATTAGTAGTAGAATTGCGAAAAATTTTAGATCCTAAAAATCGTGAGAAGCTATTTTTAGAGTATTTTGAATTAGAACAAATTTTAGGAGGTAAAGGAGCCTCAGAAAAAGTAGCCAAAGCTATATACGAAAACATTAAAAAATAAATTTAGAATGAAAAAAATTACCTTTATCTCTCTGCTTTTTTTGTTTATACTGAGTTCTTGCGGTACTGTAAAATCCTTAATTATAGATCCTAAAAAAGAAGTTTCTACGCGAGATAAAGTAGTTTACAACGCATTGCAGTTTGAAGGTTCTAAATATAGATCTGGCGGTACTACAGAGGCTGGTTTTGATTGTTCTGGTCTTGTTTATGTTTCGTTTAATTTAGAAGAAATTTTATTGCCAAGACAATCTAGATATATGGCAAATGTAGGAACCGAAATTACACTTGATAAAGCACAGAAAGGAGATCTTCTATTTTTTATTACCGGTAGAAAAAGTAAAAAGATAAATCATGTGGGTCTCGTAGTTTCATCGCAAGATGATGAGGTTAATTTTATTCATTCTACGAATGGTAGAGGTGTAATTGTTTCTAGTTTATCAGAAAAATACTGGAAAAAAGCATTTTTAAAAGCGACAAGGGTTTTATAGTGTTTTAAAAAATATTTTGTAACTTTCGTACGCCATGAAAAAGTTACTTAATTATTTACCTTTCCATTTTTTGAGTTTGCTCATTTTTGGAATTTGTGCTCAATCTTTCTATAATTTTTGGCAGTTTGGTTTTCTAAAGTTATTTTTACTTCTAGCTTCTATTTCTTTGTTTTTATTTCTTCCTAAAAACAAAAAATTAACTACGCTTTTGTCTTTCATTTTATTCTTTTTTATTGGAGTTTCTGCTACTTATTTTTCGAATGATGTAAATTATAGTACTTATTATCAACATCAACTCTCTGATGCTTCTATTGTGGTTTTAAAGATTCATAAAGTTTTAAAACCGGGTTATTATCATGATAAGTACGAGGTAGAAATAACGCAAGTTGATACTATAAAAACTAAAGGTAAAGTACTGTTAAATATAACAAAAGATAGTACGCTACGATCTTTACAAGTTGGCAATGTATTCTTAGTGAAATCAGATTTTCAAGACATAAATGCTTCTTTAAATCCGCATCAATTTAATTATAAAGATTATTTAGAAAAACAGGGCATTCATCAGCAATTGTTTTTGGAGAATCGAGAATTGAAATGCATCGATTTTCATAGTTTTTCGCTGATAGCATTGGCAGCAAAATTTAGGAATAAAGTACAGGAATCTATTAAGATGTATCATTTTAAAACTGATGAACTAGCAGTCATAAATGCATTGATTTTAGGACAAAGACAAGATATTTCTAAAGATTTAATTGCCGATTATCAAAAAGCCGGAGCGATACATATTTTGGCAGTTTCTGGATTACATGTCGGAATTATATTACTTATTTTATCTTGGCTTTTTAAACCTATAGAAAGACTTCCTAAAGGTAAATTTATCAAAACAATTGTAGTGGTTTTATTTCTTTGGATGTTTGCTTTTGTGGCAGGACTTTCGGCTTCTGTGGTTAGAGCAGTAACGATGTTTACCTTTTTATCAGTTGGGCTTACTTTTCGAAGAAAAAATGTCATTGAATTTTCGTTAATCTCCTCCATGTTTTTCTTGTTGGTTCTAAAACCGATGTTTTTGTTTGATGTTGGATTTCAACTTAGTTATTTAGCAGTTTTTGGTATTGTTTGGCTACAACCAAGGTTGTATGAATTTTATACTCCCAAATTTTTTATTGATAAAAAAGCGTGGCAATTAATTACCGTTTCCTTTGCTGCTCAACTAGGAATTTTACCGCTTAGTTTGTTTTATTTTCATCAGTTTCCTGGTTTGTTTTTATTGTCTAATCTATTAATAATTCCGTTTTTAGGTGCTATTTTAATTGGTGGAATTGCTGTTATTTCTCTTTCCCTATTAGGTTTTTTGCCACAGTTTTTAGCAACATTGTATGGTTTTATTATTTCTTTAATGAATAATTTTGTGAGTTGGATTTCTCATCAAGAGCAATTTTTATTCAAAGAGATTTCGCTATCATTTTTATATATGATTGCTCTTTATATCGTTATCGTATTTGCGAGTCGTTTTTTGATAGATAAAAAGCCTAAAAAACTCATGTATCTTTTACTATCAATACTTTTTCTTCAAAGTGTTTATGTGTTTGAGAACTATCAAAAAAGAACAAAAAAGGAATTTATTGTTTTTCATGCTAATAGAAATTCTGTTTTAGGAAAAAGGGTAGGAGATAAGCTTTTAGTGTATCATCATTTAGATTCAGTTTCAATTAAAAAGGTAAATTTTTTAACATCGTACAAAATTGGAGAAAATGTAGATATGGTTTTTAATAACACTATTCCTGCTTTTTATGAATTTGAAAAAAATCAAATTTTAATTATTGATAGTTTGGGAGTTTATCAATTAAAAGGTTTGAAAAATCCAATTGTCGTTTTGCAATATTCGCCAAAAATAAATTTAGAAAGATTAATCCAATCCGTCAAACCAAAACAAATTGTTGCAGATGGAAATAATTATAAAAGCTTTGTAAAAACTTGGGAAGGAATTTGTAGAAAACAAAAAACTCCATTTTATTACACAGGTAAAAATGGAGCTTTTATGTATGAAATGGAATACAAAAATTAACTTTTAAATTCGGGTTTAAAAGAATTTTGATATTCAATAAATTTTTCTTGAGTTGTTAACTCCATATATTTATCGTTTGCTAGCATTTTAAGATAAAATTCAAGCTGTTGAGGTTCGTGAAAACCCTTTATAGGAATTACAAATTCTCCTTTTTCATTTAAAAATGCAATTGTAGGATAGGCGTTTATACCCATAAAATCTGCAAATTCGTGCGCACTGTTTCTAGAGTTTGCTCTCGTTTTATCGTAATTAGGATTGCCAAAAGAATCTCCTTTGTAATTTATAGCTTCATTTCCTTCGCCATTAAATTTAACGGCATAGTAATTTTTATTTACATAAGCTACTACATCTTTGTTTTGAAATGTTTGTTTATCAAGCATTTTACAAGGTCCACACCAATTGGTGTACACATCCATCATTATTTTTTTAGGATTTTCTTTCTGAAGCTCTAAAGCTTTATTTAAAGAAATCCATTTTATTTCTTGTGCTTTTAGGGTTAAATTAAAAGCTAAAACTATTATAAGTACTATTAATTTTTTCATGTTTTATGAGTCGTGTTTGATATATCAAATTTACAATAAAAAGTTTTTTTTATCTAATACCATGCATAAGTTTTTTAATAATAGGGTTTAATACTAAAAATATCAAACCTACAGCAGCTGGAATTATTGTAAATATCAGAAAGAAAAAAGACATAGAATATTGTTCTACAATTGGGTCTATATAACTACCTGTTTTTGCTGCTAAATAATTACCTAAGGCGTTTACGAGATACCAAATACCAAACATCATACCAATTTTTTTAGCTGGTACTAATTTAGAAACATAAGATAAACCAACAGGAGAAACACATAACTCGCCCATTGTATGAAAAAGATAGGCTAAAAACAACCAAACTAAACTAACAGAAGCTGTTTTTGCTCCTTGCGGAATAGAGCTTGATCCGTAGGCTAAAGCTCCAAAACCAATTCCAAGAAGAATCATACCAATTCCGAATTTTACTGCTGCGGATGGATTGAATTTACTTTCCCACCATTTAGAAAATAGAGGCGCCAGAAAGATGATAAAAAGCGAATTTAAAATTAAAAACCAAGACGCTTCTATTTCTGCATTTTGTTGCGGAATAATTACGCTCAATTTCCAAATTACAATTCCCCAAATACTCAAAAAACTTATTCCTAAAACAGTGTTTGATAATGATATTTTCTTAAAAGTTTGTCCAAATAATTTTAGTAAAACCCAAGAAATAATGATTAACGGAACCGTAGAAACTAAAACATCAACAATTTTAAAAGTTAAAGCAGTGTTGCCTGTTAAGGCTCTTTGTGTATAATCTTTAGCAAAAATATTCATAGAACCACTTGCTTGCTCAAAAGCCCACCAAAAGAAAACGGTAAAGAAAGCTAAAATTGCAACTACAATATATCTGTCTCTTTGAATATGATTGGCAACTGTTTCTTCTGGAGTTTCAACACTTGCAACGGCGTCTGGTAATGCTATTTTTTTGCTAGGCGATGTTCCTATGTTTTCGAAAATTTCTCTTCCGAACCAAAATTGTAAAGTCCCTAAAAACATAAAAATTCCTGCCAAACCAAATCCCCAAGAATAACTTAAATTATTGGCTAAAAATCCGCATAATAAAACACCTAAAAATCCACCAGCATTAACGCCCATATAAAAAATGGTAAAAGCACCATCTTTTCTTTCAGGATATTTGTCATACAAACCACTAACGATAGACGTTACATTTGGTTTAAATAAACCGTTTCCAATAATTAATAAAGCAATACCAATGTATAAAGTGGTTTCTGTTTCTAACGACATTGCTGCATGACCTAACGTCATGGCTAACGCTCCAAGTGCAACAGCTTTTTGATATCCTAATAATTTATCAGCAATAATACCACCAATTAATGGCGTTAAATACACCGAACTTGTGTAGATTCCTAAAAGCCCTAAAGCTCTTTCTCTTGTCCATTCCCAACCTCCATCAGAAAAAGAAGCGGTTAAGAATAATACAAAGATTGCTCGCATTCCGTAATACGAAAAACGTTCCCACATTTCTGTAAAGAATAATACAAAAAGGGCGGGTTTGTGATTTAATAAACTAAATTCTTTGTTTGTTACAACTGTACTCATACTAATTTTTATTAAAAGAATAAAACCTCATAAATTTTAGTTTATGAGGTTTTGATTGATGTTTTTTTAGTGAACGTTACCTAGTAGTTTTTTCATTAATGGAGAGAATAGTAAAACAATTGCTCCAGCTCCAATTGCATATAAAGCAATTAGATGAAAACCATCTGTATAAACTTTTAAAGTTTCTAAAGGATTGATTACTTGCCCAGGTACATTTTCTATAGCTAATTCTTCAGAGATAAAACCAACAATTTGAAATGCAAAAGCAGATGATAAGAACCAAACTCCCATCATAAATGATACGATGTTTTTAGGTGATAAATCTGTGATTTTAGATAAACCAACAGGAGACATAAATAATTCTCCCACAGAAATGATAAAATACATAGCAAATAAATAGTAGAAAGGAACCATTCCGTTTTCATTTGCACTTCCTCCACTAATAGAAAGGATGTAAAAACTTAAACCGGCTAATAATAAACCTAAACCAAATTTATATGGAGTTCTTGGGTTCATTTTTCTTTTTGATAAATATCCCCATAATAATGAAATTGGGATTGCTAAGATGATAATAAACATTGAGTTCAGTCCATTAGTTTGCCCTGCACTCATAATGCCTTCTAAATAAACATTTCTTTATGCGAATAAGGTA
>JANQTQ010000221.1:0-8911 GCA_030731625.1 Polaribacter sp.
TTTGCTTTTTTGAGCAAAAAGATACAATGGAAAGCCCGCTCGAACGCCCAAAAAATAATAATTTAATTTCTAGAAAGAGATTTTTATATTTTAAGCATCGTAAATTTTTAGCTACCTAAATAATGCTACCTTTGTAGTTCAACATAAATTTTTAAGAATGAAATACGATAAAATAGACTCAAAATTATTTATCAAAAACCGTAAAAACTTTGCTTCTGCAATGAAGCCAAATAGTTTAGCGATTTTTAATTCTAACGATATTTATCCAATTAGTGCAGATAGTACGATGCCTTTTGAGCAACACAGAGATATTTTTTATTTAAGTGGTGTAGACCAAGAAGAAAGTGTTTTAATGCTGTTTCCAGATTGTCCAAATCCAGATTTAAGAGAAGTTTTATTTGTTAGGGAAACTAATGATCATATTGCAGTTTGGGAAGGTGAAAAACTAACCAAAGAAGCTGCTTTTTTAACAAGTGGCATCAAAAATGTTTTTTGGCTGCAAGAATTAGAAAAAGTATTGTTTGAAATGACCACTTATGCAGATACTTTTTACATTAATACCAATGAGCATTACAGAGCTGCTGTAGTTACAGAAACTAGAGAAGACCGATTTACAAAGTGGTTATTGGCAAAATATCCGGCGCATGCTGTTGCAAAAAGCAGTCCTATTATGCATCGTTTACGATCTGTAAAAGATCAAATAGAATTAGATTTAATGCAACATGCTTGTGATATTACCGAAAAAGGTTTTAGAAGGATTTTAAACTTTGTAAAACCAAATGTTTGGGAATATGAAATTGAAGCAGAATTATTACATGAATTTGTAAGAAACCGCTCAAAAGGATTTGCGTATACACCCATAATTGCATCAGGAAATAATGCCAATGTGTTGCATTATATAGAAAACAATCAGCAGTGTAAAGCAGGTGATTTAATTTTGTTTGATATTGCTGCAGAATATGCAAATTATAAAAGCGATTTATCTAGAACAATACCTGTTTCTGGGCGTTTTTCTGATAGACAAAAAGCGGTTTACAATGCTGTGAATACTGTGAAAAAAGAAGCAACAAATATGTTAGTGCCGGGTACAATTTGGAAAGAATATCATTTAGAAGTTGGTAAAATAATGACCTCAGAATTACTAAATTTAGGTTTATTAGACAAAGCTGATGTGCAAAATGAAGATGCAAATTGGCCAGCTTATAAAAAATATTTTATGCACGGAACCAGTCATCATATTGGTTTAGATACGCACGATTATGGTTTATTACACGAACCGATGCAAGCAAATATGGTGTTTACTGTAGAACCAGGAATTTATATTCCTAAAGAAGGTTTTGGTATTCGTTTAGAAGATGATGTCGTAATTCAAGAAAAAGGAACTCCCTTTAATTTGATGCAAAACATACCCATTGAAGCTGATGAAATTGAAGATTTAATGAATTAAACTTCAATTGATTTCATAAAAAAAGCGAGTTCTAAAACTCGCTTTTTTTATATCTATTTCAAAATTACTATCGATTAAATCTACCTGTAATATGACCTTCTAAAATAGCCATTACATCCTTTTCATTTGCGTAATTAACATCACCTGCATAGGTGTGTTTTATAGCACAAGCTGCGTTTCCAAATTCCATTGCTTTATAATCATCAAAATTTAGTAAACCATGAATAATTCCAGCCGCAAAAGCATCACCAGTACCAATTCTATCAACAATATGTGTAATATCTAATTCGTTCGTTTCTTTAAATTCTTTGCCATTCCACATTCTAGCTTTTATTTTATGCCAAGAAGAATTAATGGATGTTCTAATTTTATCAAACACTTTTTCTATGGATGGAAATTTAAGCATCAACTCTTTACTAGCCTCAATAAAATCTTCGTTTGAGTACGAATAATTTGTGTCTAAAAGTTCATTAATTTCATTAATTCCGCCAATAAAAACGGTTGAATAATTAATCAATTCTGATAAAACTTCTTTAGCGTCTTCACCATATTTCCACAAACCACTTCTATATGTAGGATCTGCAGAAACCGTCATTCCTTTTTTTCTTGCTAATTTTAAACCTTCTAAAAGTGTTTCTTGGCTTCCTTTATTTAACGCTGGCGTAATTCCTGTCCAATGAAACCATTTTCCATTTTCAAGCGCTTTTTCCCAATCTACTTTTGATGGAGTAATTTCTGAAAATGAAGAATGAGATCTATTATAAGAAATAGAACTTGGTCTCATAACGGCACCAACTTCTAAAAAATAAACACCTAAAGGTCTAGAAGAACGTATTATAGATGAAGTATCTAAATCAAATTTATTTAAATAAGAAAGAGCAGTATCACCAATAAAATCGTTAGAAATACTAGAAATGTGTTTTACTTTTCCGCCAAAATTTGCTAATGAAATTCCTACGTTTAACTCTGTTCCTCCAAAATAAAATTCGGCAGCATTAGATTGTATAAATTTTTTGTTTCCTAAAGGAGAAATTCGCATTAATACCTCTCCAAATGTTATAATTTGATTCATACTAAAAACTTTTATAAAGCAAATATACTTTATAAAAAATGATTAGAATGGTATTTTATTTTTAATTATTCTGTTAAAAAAATGAAGTATCAACAACTCAAAACCCTTTATTTATAAGGGATTAACGCATCTGTGTTTTTAAAATAACAACCATTTTATCAATAAAAAATAAATAATAATTTGATATTTTGGTCCATTTTACGACAATTGGTTAACCAGTTTAGATGTTGAAAAATGATTAAAAGTTAGCATGAACTGTAACTATTTTATCAATTTAAAGAGCTAATAAAACGGATAGTTTGATTATTAAAAGTTTGCGGTTGCTCTACATTTACAACATGACCACAATTTTCCACAACAAATAACGTAGACGTAAGATGCTTAGAAACAATGTTTTTTATAGAAGGTAAAAACAAATGATCTTCTGCACCCATGATATAAAATGTAGGAATATTAATATCTTTTGTTCTAAAAAAACGCAATAAAGGGTTTATTTCTGATGTTAATTTAAACCAACGTAAAAACTCTTTTTGATATAATTTTTTGGCTTCGTTTACAAATAATAATCTCGATTTTTTATGATTCTTCTTTGGCATAATAATAAATGCAAAAAGCTTATAAAGCAACATATACGGCACCACAGATTTAAAGATATTACCAACCTTCATTAATACTTGTGAGCGAAAATTAAGCTTGATAATTGCGCCACCCATAATCATACTTTTAACCAATTCTGGTCTTTTTTCTGCCAAGTTTCTAATCAGAATTGTACCTAAAGAAATACCTATAAAATGCGATTTTTTTATTTTTAAATGTTCTATAACCTCAACAATATCATTTGTAATAGAATCAAAAGTATATTTAGGATTAAATGTGTCTTTTAGCTTTGGCTTGCTGTTTCCATGACCTCTTAAATCTAAGATTAAAACATTAAAGAGCTTTTTAAAATCACGAATTTGCTTAAACCAAATAGAACTACTACCTCCTGCTCCATGAACAAAAGTTACCCATTCTTTAGAGGTTGTATGCGGATATGAATAGTAGTTTAACAACTGATTATTTTTTTATAATTTATTAACAAGAAAACAAAAATAGGGTTTTAATTTTTATTATTCAATTATCAAAAAAAATGTTATTTTTATTTATAATTATTATAAAATACTGAACTTACAATTTTTAAGTGTTTAAAAAAATTCTTTTTCTTAAATTGCATCAAAAATCCAGCTTGATAGAAAACAGCCAAGACATGAAATTTAACTACGATAGAGAACTAGCAAAACTTCATACAGAACTTGTACACATGCAAGAATGGGTAAAGAAAAAAGGTTTAAAAGTAGTCATCGTTTTTGAAGGTAGAGATGCATCTGGAAAAGGCGGCACCATTAAACGTTTTACAGAACCTTTAAACCCTAGAATTTGTAAAGTAGTTGCTTTAGGTGTGCCAACAGAAAGAGAAAAAACACAATGGTATTTTCAAAGATATGCTCAATATTTACCTGCTGCTGGCGAAATTATTCTTTTTGATAGAAGCTGGTATAACAGAGCTGGCGTAGAAAAAGTAATGGGTTTTTGTACAGATGATGAATATGATGAGTTTTTACGTTCTTGCCCAGAATTTGAACGGATGTTAGTAAGATCGGGTATTATTGTTTTAAAATATTGGTTTTCTGTTAGTGATGAAGAACAAGAAAGACGTTTTAAAAACCGTATTTCTAACCCTTTAAAACGTTGGAAATTTAGTCCAATGGATTTAGAGTCTCGTTCTAGGTGGATCGATTATTCTAAAGCAAAAGATCAAATGTTTGCACATACAGACACCAAACAAGTTCCTTGGTTTGTTGTAAATTCTGATAATAAAAAGAAAGCAAGATTAAACTGTATTAGTCATGTGCTTAGTCAAATTCCGCATAAAAGTATGGATCTTCAACCCATTGAGCTTCCTCCTTTACCTGACAATAAATCGTATGTAAGGCCGCCCATTGATTATCAAACTTTTGTTCCAGAAAAGTTTTAAATAAAATTCAATAAAGCATTAAATTGGCTTTTATTTTTTTGTAATTTTGTGGTAAACAAATTATATATGTTTTCTAAAACGTGTGAATATGGTTTAAGAGCGGTAATTTTTATTGCTCAAGAATCTAAAATAGATAATAAATTAAGTATTACTACTATTTCTGAGGCTATAGACTCTCCACAAGCATTTACAGCAAAAATTTTACAACAACTTACAAAAAATAAAATAATACAATCTATTAAAGGCCCTCATGGAGGTTTTTTTATTGATAATAAAGATCTAAAAGAAATAACTTTAAGTAATATCGTACAAGTTTTAGATGGCGATACAATTTACACAGGTTGTGGTTTAGGCTTACACGAATGCAATGAAAACAAACCATGTCCGGTGCATTTTAAATTTATAGAAATTAGAAACGATTTACGAAAAATGCTAGAAAACACCACACTGTTAGAACTTTCTGAAGATAAAAATCTTAGAGATTCTTTTCTAAAAAACTAAAAAAATTTCATCAAATAGAAGATAAAAAGACCTTTTAATATCACATAATCCATCAACTAAAATAAATAAAATGATTACAGCTTCAATTACAAAAAACATCACCTATAAAAATGATAAGCCAGCAATAACGCTTCTTATGGAAACCGATACAACAAAAGAAATAAGAATAGTAATGCGTAAAGACCAAGTAATGAAAGAACATTCTGCACCAAAACCAATTGTTGTAGAAATTTTTGAAGGTGCAATTAATTTTGGTGTCAATAAACAAGAATTAAAACTTATAAAAGGCGATTTAATTGCCTTAGATGCTAATGTGCCTCACGATTTAGTATGCACAGAAGATGCGATTGTAAGGTTAACCTTAGCAAAAGGAGATTCTATAAATAGAGTAAACGAAGTAGTCTCTTAATTTAGAAAATACATATTTTAAATAATGGATGCTATAACTAACTATATTCGTACTGTTAAACTTATTTCTTATCACTTGAGAAAAGTAATTGCATCCATTTTCCTTATGATAAAAATAGAATCAGCTATTAGTGTTCCTCTTTTTTATTTGATCTCTAACTTATAACCTACTCCGTGAATATTTATAAGCTGAATAGAAGTGTCTTCTTTTAATTTTTTACGCAACTTAGAAATATAGGTATCTAAACTCCTGCCAACAAAAACACCATTATCTTCCCACACTTTTTTGGTGAGTTCTTCTCTTTTTATAATTTGATTCGGATTTGCAACAAAGATTTCTAACAACTCACATTCCTTTTTAGACAGACTAATTTCTTTGGCTTTTTGCATCAACTTATGTTGCTCCGGATAAAAAGAAAAGATCCCTAAAAGCACAAAATTAGCGTTCATTTCTACCTTTTTTTCAAGTGATTTTCGCTGATAAAAAACAAAAAATAACCATCCGAAGAGAACAATAAAACCAATTATTAACAAGGTATTTCTATTAAAATACCCAGAATTCCTGTTGGTAAAAAGCACCTCTATCTGATAACAATTTTTAGGTAAAAAACGCCCACTACAAGGAATAATATCTTTTTCTGATTCGTTTTTAATTTGGTAACTATAAGCAACCTCATGGTCTGAACATTGCAAAACCTCTACAATATAATTTTCGGAAAAAGATGCTTTTTCAAAGGCATTTTTTACAATGTCAACCAAAATATTGGGCTTAAAAGAAAGTTGCTTTTCAAATGAAATTTGATACTTATTACTGGCTAATTCTTTAACTGGTAAAATTAAAGAAACAGAATCTTTGTTTGATAGTAATAATTGATTGCCAACTTCGCGCAAAACAACTTTTACTTTTTCAGAAAAAGGTTCTTTATTCGTTTCTGGATCAGAAAAACTCCAAATACAAAAAACAGTAATCACTAAAAATAAAATTGAAAAATACTTTTTATGCATCATAGGTACAAATAACCAACAAATCCTTCAATTTTTACAAGCATTGACACTTCTTTTACATTTTTTTGACACTTTTTTTCTGATGTCAACATAGTTTTACATCAAACTTAAAAAACATCAATATGATTCAAAAAATCTATTTACTTATTATTATTAGTTGCTTAACTTTACAAATAAATGCACAAGAAAGCATAAAGTTAAACACCAAAAAAAGCATTATTATTTGGGAAGGAAATAAACTTTTTAGCTTTGGTAGCCATGATGGAACCGTGAATTTTAAAGAAGGCGAAGTCATGGTAAAAGACAATAAAATTACAAAAGGAAGTTTTATTATTGATATGACTTCTATACAATCTAACGAAAAAGAAACTTGGGTAAATGACCTTGTAGCACATTTAAAACACAAAGATTTTTTTGATGTACAAAACAATCCTACTGCAAAAATTGTCTTTACAAATATTAAATATGTTGGCGATGGTTTTGTACAAATTACGGCAGATTTAACCATCAATAAAATTACAAAATCGGTATTTTTTGTTGCTGAACAAGATGACGCTAAAAAACAACTAGAAACCCGTTTAAAAATAGACAGAACAGATTGGAACATCACCTATAAATCGCAAGGGAAAACAAGCATAAAAGATCATATTATTTCTGATGCAATTTCTTTTAAAGTACATTTAAATTTTTAAAATATGATAAAACACCTATTTATTTTCGCGCTATTTTTTACCGGTTTTATTTTCGGACAAAAAAATGAATTTAACTTAATAAAACTAGATTCCACTTGGGGTCAAGAAGTACTTCGTTTTCCTGCAAGAGATATGGATTATCTTGGCGTTGGCGAAGTTCGTTTTCCTCCAAATGGTTGGATACAGCCAGCGCACACTTTTTTTTGGTCTTACACCTATGCTTGGAATATCAACTTAAACGAAAAAATTACTACAAAAGAATTAGAAATCGATTTGGCAAAATATTTTAATAGTTTAAATAATGTTAATGTTCAAGACAAAACCGATAAACGCATCACAACTGCAACAATTACAGAAATAAAAACAGAGAATTCAACTACCTATTTTGAAGGAAAAGTAGACACTTTTGATCGTTTTGCCACCAATAAACGCTTTGTTCTAAACGTAAAAATAGAAAGTACCTTATGTAAAGAAACTCAAAAAACGGTACTTCTATTTAAATTCTCTCCAAAAGAATTTACACACGAAGTTTGGGAAACTTTAAATAAAATTGAATTAGAAAAAGGGTTTTGTTTAAACTAAAAAAAGGCGAACATTTCTGTTCGCCAATCATCATATGAATAAAAAAACTACTCTACAATAAGCGTGTATTGTGGTGTTGGATTTAAAGGACAGAAATACACATATTCTCCTTTTTTAAGTGTTACTTTTTTAGATGTTTGCTTTGTATTATTTTCTACTTGCGCGGTAACATACGCGTTTTTAATATGCGCATTTACGTCGGATTTTGGTGCTAACACAAAACCTACATTATGACCAACATTGGTATTTGAAATTTCAAAAATATAAGAACCTTCAGATAACGTAATTTGCTTCTGAGTAAACTCACCTTTTGTTTGTTCTAAAGAAACTGTTTTCACAACTTCTTTTTTGTTCATTTTGTCTTGTGCATTTGTGTTGAATGCAAAACCTACTACGAATACGATTACTGCTATTAATTTTTTCATGTTTTCTATTGTTTTATTTGTTTAAATTTTAATTATACTAATTCGATTTCTAAAGGTGCTGCCACAGGAAAATCTACAGCAACATTGGTTGTTTTATGAAAATAATTGGTAATGGTAATTTCGCCAATTAAGATAATTGCATCTGCTAAATTCCCTTTTGTATATCCTGCTGCGTAAAAATCTGCTACCGCTTTTTGAGTTGCCCCACCTCTATTGATTGCTACCGATTTTGCAAATTTTGCTAAAGCATCTAATTTTGAATTAAAAGATGCGTTTCCTGTTCTTAATTCTAAGATTTGATTATCTGTAAATCCGTTCATTTTACCAATTGCAGTATGCGCAGATAAACAATAAATACATTCGTTTACTTGACTTACGGCTAAATTAATTACTTCTTTTTCTTTTGCTGAAAAACTTGTTTTTCCTTGTCCGATTGCTAAAAAGTTGCCTAAAGCAGTTTCACTGTGTGCAAATGCAGCATATAAATTTGGTACAAATCCCAATCCTTTTTCTAATTGATTAAAAATTGCTTGGTTGTTTTCTGATACTTCGTTTTTTGTTGGTACGTTAAATGTGCTCATAATTTTTGTTTTTACAATGCTGAACTTCTTTCAGCATCTTGTTTTTAAATTGTTTTATACTTAAAGTTTATTCTTGTTTTTACTTGTTCTAAATTTGTTTCAGTATCTTATTTACATTCACAAAGTTGTTGATCTGGATTTTGCTCATCGTAGGTTTGATAACCCCAACAGTTTGGACATTGTG
>JANQTQ010000221.1:9011-12167 GCA_030731625.1 Polaribacter sp.
GAAGGATAGAGCAAGTTGTTTGAGCTCTTTTAAAGTTTGATAAAACTTTAAAAAGCGAGTTGCGAAAGCCTGACTTTTTTCTTTTTCAGAAAAAAGACACGCCCAAAAAAGAATTGGAAAAGTAACTACTAATATTCCTTTTTAAACTGTAGTGGAGATTTTGAAATGGCTTTTGTAAAGAAGCGCGTAAAATAGGCAGGATCGTTAAAACCAAGCTCGAAAGCGATTTCTTTAACCGTTTTATCCGTATAAATTAATTGACGTTTGGCTTCTAAAACAATACGATTTTTTATAAAATCTGAAGGGGTTTTTGTACCCAATTTTTGAAAATGTTTGGTAATGGATTTTGGCGAAAGACCTAATCTTTTTGCGTACTCTGTTACAGAATGCATGGTTTTAAAATTCTGTTCTACCAACAAACTAAAGTCTTTAAAAAGGCGCGTTTCTGTGTCTTCTTTTATAACGTGGTTTTCCTTTTTTACACGAACTGCGCAAATAATAAATTGTTTTAAATACGACTGCAACATGTCGTATTGTGCCGTTTCGTTGTATTGAAATTCCTCAATTAAACTTTCTAAAATAACGTTGAGTTTTGAAGTGTCTTTTTCACAAGGTTTTACAAACGGAGTTTCATAAATATTGTTAAATAAAACACCATTACAAGCAACCTCTTGATCGTGGGTTTGTATGCAGTAAAAGTCTCTAACAAAAGTAAGTTTATAAGCAGTTTTTATTTGTTCGGAATCTACTGTAAATACTTGTCCGGGTGATAAAAAGAACAACACATTATCAGTAAACGTATAACTTTCAAAATCGATGTTATAGGTTCCGCTTCCTTCTTGAATCCAATAAATAGCATAGGCATTTTGTTGCACTGCATGATCTATTGTACAGGCTTTTTCGAACTGAACTGTACTTACTGAAAAGGTGTCTTTATATGAGTATTTTGTAATGTCTTGGATTGCCAAATTTGGGTTTGTTTTGTTGGTTGGTCGTAAAAGTTGGCGGAAACTTAATTTTTAATTTGTTTTAAGGTCTATTATTAGTTATATTTCGCCGAGGATGCTTCAAATAAATGCTAAAGTTGACACCTATTAGAACTAACAAAAGTTTAAATAATAAATTAAATTTGCATTATGGCAATAAGGGTTGAAAATATAAATTCTGATATTATAAATTGGGCGATTACTCGAGCAGGTAATAATCTAGAATAATTTTACATGCTAAATCCTGATGTTTTAGACTGGATACAAGGAGAAAAAAAACCTACTCTAAAACAATTAGAAAACTTTACTCATAAGGTTCATGTCCCTTTTGGGTATATGTTTATGAATAAGCCTCCAAACGAAGAAATTCCAATTCCTTTTTTTAGGACAGGAGAAGCTCCTAGTGAAAAAGTTTCTTTAAATGTGTACCACACAATTCAAATAATAAAAGAGAGACAAAATTGGTTAACTAATTATTTAAAAGAAAGTGAATATGCTGATTTAGATTTTGTTGGTAAATATAATGAGAATTCTAATTATAAAGTTATCGCCAAAAATATAAGAAATACTCTAAAACTTCCTGTTAATTGGGCTAGTAAATTCGGAACTTGGGAAGAAACTCTAGATCACTTAATAATTCACATCGAAGAAATTGGAATAATTGTTAATTTTAATGGAATTGTAGGGAACAATACAAGAAGAAAAATTTTAGTTGACGAATGTAGAGGTTTTGTTTTGGTGAATAAAAAAGCTCCTTTTTTGTTTATTAATTCGGCAGATGCGAAAGCTGCTCAAATGTTTACGCTAATTCATGAACTTGCACATATTTGGTTAGGTGAAAGTGCTGGTTTTAATAACAAACAAATGCTTCCCGCAGATGATCCTATAGAATTATTATGTGATAAAGTAGCTGCTGAATTTTTAGTTCCAGAAATTTTTTTTATAGAAAAATGGAATAGCAGCCCAAATATTAAATTTTTAAGTCGAGTTTTTAAAGTTAGCCCTATTGTTATTGCAAGAAGAGCCTTAGATTTAGGTTTAATATCTAAAACTTCTTTTTTTGAATTTTATAATGATTACATATCGGAATTTAAAAGAAAAAAAGAAAACCAAGGATCTGGAGGGAACTTTTATGCAACTGCAAAAAAAAGAATTAGTTTAAGGTTTGCTAGTTATGTAAACAATGCAGTAAATGAGAATACTTTATTATATAGAGATGCTTACAAGCTTACAAGTTTAAAAGGCAACACTTATGAAAAGTTTATTAATGAATACCTCTTCCAAGCATGAGTAAGTTCATCCTAGATTCAAACTTTTTTATACAAGCTCATCGTTCAATTTATCCGATTGATGTAGTTCAAAGTTTCTGGATAAAAGTTAAAAACTTATCTCTAAACGGAAAAATTATAAGTATTGATAAAGTAAGAAAAGAAATATTCGACAATTCATCACACGAAGACGAACTTAAATTATGGTGTGAATCAAACTTGCCAACCGATTTTTTCATCAATACTGACTCTGTTTTAAATAATTATATATCGATTGTAAATTGGACTAATTCAATGTCGCATCATTACACAAATAATGCAATTCAAGAATTTCTCGAAACTGATTTAGCTGATCCTTGGTTAATTGCTTTTGCTATGAGTAATAATTGGACAATTGTTACATACGAGAAAAGTCAACCTGATAGAAAGAATAGAATAAAAATACCCGAAGTCTGAAATAAATTTAATGTTAAATATATTGATACAATCCAAATGTTTAGAGAATTAAACGAAAAATTTTAAATATCTCACTTATTTTAACTTCCCAAAAATATTCAACCCAATAAAAACCAACAAAGCAGGCAAAACCCAACCTAAACTATATTCTGCTAAAGGAATTATTTTTACAATTTCTGTTAAATTTTCTCTCGGAATTATAAAGCCTAAAAAATCTGTAATACTAAAGATGAAAGTGATTAAAACCACCGCTCTAAAAACGAGTTTAGAGGCATATTTATCTGGTACAATATTTAGTAAAATCAGCACAATCGTTATTGGATATAAAAACATTAATGCCGGCACAGCAACATCAATAATAAAACCAACATTATAACTACCAACAACAATACCTATTGCAGAAGAAACTGCTGCAGTAACCATATATGCAGTTTGTGAATCATTAA
>JANQTQ010000222.1:0-4714 GCA_030731625.1 Polaribacter sp.
TTTAAAACGAATAAAAAGAGGTAATTATTCTTGTGATTAATATTGAATAATTAGTTTGTTTGTCATTACGAGAAGTTACAACATAGTAATCTCATCAAAATAAAGATTGCTTTGGTAAAACCTTGCAATGACTTTTTAATACATTCCTAAACAGCATTACCTGTTCTAGGTTCAATGGGTATGATCTCAGCCGTTTTTAATTCAAAGTTTTTAATTTTAAGTTTAGAGTTTTCACTGTAAACTGCAACTGCAAACTGAATACTAAAAAAAGCACCCCTTTATGAGAACGCTGCAAATGTATATTGTAAAAATTTAATAGAAAACAAAAAAGTGATTTTATTTTTTTAGTAGCTATTTCCAGCTTTCACTACTCGCTTTTTTTATCCTAAAAAGGAATAAAAAAGAGCTCAAACAGACCGTTCAATCTGGGCTAAGTGTATTTGCTAGCTTATTTCTTTTACTCGAACTTTGGTTTTTTTCTTAAAATCTTTTTAAGCGAATTTCTTTTATTTTTTTCCGTATTTTTTAAGATAGAAGACTTACTTGGTTTTGTAGGTCTTCTTTTTTTAGGAAGAATTAAACTATTTTTTAACAAATCTAAAAAACGTTTAATAACCAAATCTTTATTTCTATGTTGCGAGCGTGTTTCATCACAAAATAGAATCAATAGATTTTCATTGGTTAATTTAGAGGAAAGTTTCATTTTTAAGAGCTCTTTTTCATTCTCAGAAAGCGCAACGGAGTTTTCTAAATCGAACGTTAGTTCAACTTTAGACGATGTTTTGTTTACATGTTGCCCGCCAGCTCCAGAACTTCTAATGGCTTTAAAATTAAGTTCTTTTATAATTTCTATTGAGTTCATTTTTTTCTTAAAATAATATAGAAAATAGAAGAAGCTACGTGTTCTTTTCTCTAATGTTTTACTTTTTATTTAATAATCTAAATTAAAACCAAAATCATTGTTTTGATGCATAAAATGCATGTCTAAATCTAGCAACGAATCAGAAAATGAATGTAAGTTTTCTTTTTCTGCAATAATTTTATTAATAGCATCTGTTGCATTTTTTAAGCGGATGTCTCTATCTCCTTTTAATAAAATGTAAGGTCTGTTATGCGTTTTTAAGGCTGTTTCAAAGGCATTAAACATTTCTAAACGCTGCTCTGGTCTATCGCGCAAATCATCTTCTTCCCAAGGCGTATCAATATAGGTTAACAAATACAAATCATATTGATTTTCGTTTGCAGCTTTGTCTAACATCTCGTCAACAAAACCACCATAAAACTCCTCGGAATATACTTTAGTTTCTAGTAAATCGGTATCACAAATTAAAACTTTATCAGCTTTTTTAGCCAATTTGTTTTCTAGTTTCATTTGGCCAATTGCAATGGGAATTAAATCTTCTGCTTCGCAAGTTTTACGTTCGTTATTCCATTTTTCTTGTAAATATTCGCGCGCAAATTCTGGCGCCCAAACCGTATTGTAATAACGTGCTAACTGTTTAGAAAGTGTTGTTTTTCCTGAAGATTCTGGTCCAAATAAAACAACTTTTACAATGTTAATGGGTTTTTGTCTAAGTTTTTTTTCCATGCTAAATAACCAAATATTGCTATAAATGTAAATATTAAATATTGAAAACTAGTAAAAGTAAATCCTTTATAAAAATATAAAGGTGCAGAAATAAGGTCTCCAATAATCCAATAAATCCAGTTTTCTATTTTTCGTTTTGCCATTAACCACATGCCTACAAAGAAAATTGCGGTTGTAATGGTGTCTACATAGGCTGTCCAACTTGTCCATTTTTCATAATAAGAATACACCGCGTACACAAAAATAAGTGTTGCTATAAAAATGAAAACACTTAATTTTTTTTCTTTTGTTGTCGTTGTAGAAATCGGGGTTTCATGTTCTCCATCACTTTTATATGTCCAAATATACCAACCATAAACGCTCATAATAAAATAGTAAGCGTTAATCATCATATCTCCTAAAAGTTCCCATTTTAAAAGGAGATAAACAAAAATTACAGTACTAATCATTCCTGTTGGAAACACCCAAATTTTATTTTGTTTAGAATACCAAACAGATAAAAACCCAAAAATAACGGCAATAATTTCTAAAACAATATCAATTGTTTCATAGGTTTTGTATTGTCCAAAAAGGGAATTAAAAATTTCTGACATTTATTTTCTGAATTTTTTTTAAAAATCAAAAGTAAGGAGTTTTAGTTTTTTACAACAATAGAAACTCAAATAAGATAGTTTTAAAACTAATACGCACAAACACAAGTAAAACCTTCAAACTCTAAAAACTCAATAGTATAAGAAGCTGTTTTACCATCAAAACGAATTTCACCAACAGTTTTTTGATCTTCAAAATTAAAATCAGCAACATAAATATGATGCAAAAATTGGAGTTTCTTTTTTCCGTAAATTTTGTATAAACTCTCTTTTGCGCCCCAAACAATGGTTAATTTACTAATTAAAGCATCAACATTTGCAATGGTTTTGTACTCTTCAATTGGCGTGAATTTATGTGCGATTTTTAATATTTTTTCACGTTGTTTTTCAATATCAATTCCTACAGGTTTGTCATCAGAAAAAATAATGGCTGTAAAAGTAAAAGAATGTGTCATAGAAATATAACTTCCATTCTTTAAATTAGGCTTGCCAAATTCATCATAAAAAACATCAGCATCTGTTAAATTTAGTTCTTTTAGTAAATGTCGGATACTTAAAAAACCTTTTTGATGCAAATCAGACTTCATAGAATCTAACCTCGTTTTACTATTTTCTGATAAAATAATTCCCTCTTTTAATTCATCAATAGATTCTTCTATCTTCCAAATAAGGACTTTAGTTGTTTTGCTAATCGTTAATGTTTTGTAAAGAGCCATAATTTTTAAAATGGATGTTGTAACTTTGCAGTCGCAAAAAATAGAAATTAAATATACAAAATATGAGCACAAAAACCGCTACTTATATACCTTTTAAAGTAAAAGATATTTCTTTGGCTGATTGGGGAAGAAAAGAAATGAATTTGGCAGAAGCAGAAATGCCAGGATTAATGTCGTTAAGAGAAGAATTTAAAGATAGCCAACCGTTAAAAGGTGCTAGAATTGCAGGTTGTTTGCACATGACAATTCAAACTGCGGTTTTAATAGAAACTTTACAAGCTTTAGGTGCAGAAGTTACTTGGAGTTCTTGTAATATTTTTTCTACACAAGACCAAGCTGCTGCTGCAATTGCTGCAACAGGAACGCAAGTGTATGCTTGGAAAGGATTAAATGAAGAAGAATTTGATTGGTGTATAGAACAAACATTGTTTTTTGGAGAAGATAAAAAACCATTAAATATGATTTTAGATGATGGTGGAGATTTAACAAACATGGTGTTAGATAAATATCCAGAATTAGCTGCAGGAATCAATGGTTTATCAGAAGAAACTACCACAGGAGTTCACAGATTGTACGAAAGAGTAAAAGCAGGAACTTTACCAATGCCAGCAATCAATGTAAACGATTCTGTTACAAAATCGAAATTCGATAATAAATATGGTTGTAAAGAATCTGCAGTAGATGCAATTCGTAGAGCAACAGATATTATGTTAGCAGGAAAACGTGTTACAGTTTGTGGTTATGGTGATGTTGGTAAAGGTACAGCCGCTTCTTTTAAAGGTGCAGGTTCTATTGTTACGGTTACAGAAATCGACCCAATTTGTGCGTTACAAGCAGCAATGGATGGTTTTGAAGTAAAAAGATTAGAAACTGTAATTGCAAATTCTGATATTATTATTACAACTACTGGAAACAAAGATATTATTCAAGGTCGCCATTTCGAAGCAATGAAAGACAAAGTTATTGTTTGTAATATTGGGCATTTTGATAATGAAATTGACATGGCTTGGTTAAATAAAAACCACGGAAATACAAAAGATACCATCAAACCTCAAGTTGATAAATACATTATTAACGGAAAAGACATTATTGTTTTAGCCGAAGGTCGTTTGGTAAATTTAGGTTGTGCAACTGGGCATCCAAGTTTTGTAATGTCTAATTCATTTACAAATCAAACGTTGGCTCAAATAGAACTTTGGACAAATAAAGACGCTTACCAAAATGAAGTGTATATGTTGCCAAAACATTTAGATGAAAAAGTAGCATTTTTACACTTAGCAAAAATAGGCGTAGAGCTTACAGAATTAAGACCAGAACAAGCGTCTTATATTGGTGTAACTGTAGAAGGTCCTTTTAAACCAGAACATTATAGATACTAGTTTATTGTCATTCCGAAATGAGCTTTTTTTAAGCGATTGAGGAATCTCATAAACATTAATATACAAAACCCTTGCATTCATTTGTAAGGGTTTTTTCTTTGTCTGTCATTTCTGTTTCTTTCATTTTCTGTGATCCCTAAACGAGCCTTTTTAGTCGATTGAGGAATCTCATAATAGTAAAGAGAATTTCTTTTTGGGCGTTTTAACAGGCTTTCGCTACTCGCTTTTTTGTTGAAAAAACAAAAAGAGCTCAAACAAACCGTTCAATCCTTAACGCAGCTTTTAGAGTTTTAATAAACGTGTTGTCACATCGAGTGAATTTGATTTTTCTTCAAATTTGTATCGAGATGTTTTTTTAAGAATTAGTTTTTAATAGTGTTATTTTACTTTTAACAGAAGATAAAACCTCTTTATAAGAAACAGTATTTCCATTTTTGTAAA
>JANQTQ010000222.1:4814-10813 GCA_030731625.1 Polaribacter sp.
TAAATTTGTATGAAACTTTTTCATATTTTGCAGCCCAATTAATCAAACTAAAATGCAGAAAACCAAAAAAATAGGATTATTATTAGGACCTATATTATTTTTTACAGTATTAAATCTTCCATTTTTAATAGTATCAGAAAAAGCAGATGCAGTAATTGCAGTAGCACTTTGGATGGTAATTTGGTGGATTACAGAAACCGTAAATATCGCCGTTACGGCTTTGTTGCCTTTAATCTTATTTCCGCTTTTAAACGTTATGAAAATTGATGATGTTGGTGCAAGTTATGGAAGTCCTATTATATTTTTATTCTTTGGTGGTTTCGTGTTGGCTTTGGCTTTAGAAAAAGTGAACTTGCATAAAAGAATCGCTTTAAATATTGTAAAATTGACAGGTACAACTCCAAATAAAGTAGTACTAGGTTTTATGATTGCAACTGCTTTTATGAGTATGTGGATTAGCAATACTGCATCTACCGTAGTGATGTTACCAATAGCAATTTCTGTAATTAAATTGTTAATAGACGATAAAGATGGTTTTACAAAAGGCGACAAAAACTTTGCGTTAAGCATTATGTTAGGAATTGCTTTTGGTGCAAATGCTGGCGGAATCGCAACAGTTATTGGAACGCCACCAAATTCTGTTTTAATCGGATTGTTAGAAAATCAATATAACATTCATATTTCTTTTTTAACTTGGATGAGCTTTGGCTTACCGTTTTCAATAATTATGATTGTTGCCGTTTATTTTGTTTTGGTAAAATTAATGTTTCCAAGTAAAGGAATTTTGTTTTCATCATCAGCAAATTTAATTCATGAAGAAGTTGAAAAACTTGGTAAAATTACAAAAGAAGAAAAAAGGGTTTTATTAATTTTTGGAATCACCGTGTTTTTATGGGTTACAAGAACAATTATCAATAGTATTTTTCCAGATTTAAAATTATCAGACACAATTATCAGTTTAATGGGTGCAGTTTCATTATTTGCAATTCCTATGAATTTCCATAAAAGAAATTTTGTTCTAAAATGGAAAGACACAGAAAAATTAGCATGGGGAATTCTACTGCTTTTTGGTGGTGGTTTAGCACTCGCAAATGCCATGGATTCTAGTGGTTTGGTTTCATTAATTACAGATACAATTGCGGCTAGTAATTTAAATGTTTTGATAACGGTTTCTTTGTTAATTACTTTAATGTTATTTATGACAGAATTAATGAGTAATGTTGCTTTAATTTCTGTTTCTGCACCTGTGGTAGCAGGTATTGCCGTTGGTTTAAATATTCCTATTTTAAACTTATTAATTCCGGTTACAATAGCAAGTAGTTGTGCATTTATGTTGCCAATGGCAACGCCGCCAAATGCAATTGTTTTTGCAAGTGGTTATGTAAAAGTAAATCAAATGGTAAAAGCAGGTATTATTTTAAATTTAATTGCTGTTGGTTTATTAATTTTGTACTATCAATTTGTAATTCCTATGTTTTTTTAAATTTGATTAAACATATTTTTCATTATTTATAAAACCTTTTTTCTTGAAAATTTATATCATGCATCTGTTGTCCCAGTATTTTTAGTTCGCAATAAATTGCAAATGTTGGCAATCATTCGTGCTTACTGATCACTACAATAAAAATTCCTTTCATTAATTTGAAAAGGATTCTTATTATTTAAGATTGTATTTTATTTATCCGTAGAAAACTGAAAAAAACTTTTTTAGGATTACTAGTTTCGTTACTTTTTTTAGCCATGATGCTTTTCTTTATTTTGATAAAAACAGGATATAAAATCCCTGCAAAGAATAAAATTCCACAAAGTATTAAAATGTTATTTGTTTCTGTAAATGCATTCCCAGCAGTTAATATGCCTAATATTAATAAAACTGAAATAGGTAAAGAAAGCGCTAAAATTGATAAAGCAAAATTGGGATCAAAAGTTTTTTCGACAGTTTTTTCTTTTTTCTCCTTTAGATGGATTGCAGAAATGTGTGCAAAAGGCCAAAAACTAGCAGAACTCAATCCGAAAGCAATCATCACTAGAATATCTTTTTTGATGGATATATCGGCAAAAGAAATTAGTACAGCAATTAAAAGTAAAGTAAAAGAAGCTCTTAAAAGTAACAAAGAAAACAATTGAAAAAATTGTTGTTTTTTAATTTTAACAGCTAACCCTATAAAAAGTAACACTAAAGGCGTCATTATAAAACTTAATCTACTTAACGTCATCGATAAAAAATTAGGAATTTTATCTAGTGTAATTCCAAAAGAAACTAATACCAAGGCAACGATTATAAATATGTTTACGGGTTCATATAATAATGCTTTTAAAAGTCCTTTTAATTTAGAATTTAATGATTTTGCTTCAAAATCTGCATTTTTATAATGCCATTTAAAAGCAACCAAATAAAGAAGAAATAGCACAAAAAATTTATTTCCTAAATCTGCCATTGCAGCTTTAGCCAAAGATCCATCACCTAAAAACTCTAGTATAAAAGGAAAACAAGACAATCCTGGCGCTAAAGAAGGTAGTAATAATTGTGCGCTTCTTCCTTTACTAGAATTTCCGTCAATTCCAATAATTTTTAATAAAATCGGTGTAACTACAAAAAGAATTACATTAAAAACTAAAGCTAAGATGGGAAATAGAATTAAATTTCCATCAACTTTTACTTTTAATAAAGCAATAAAAATAGTTGCTGGTAAGGCAATCAAAAGAATTATTTTTTTTAATCCGTTTATTTCATCTCCTGTAGAAATTTTCTTTTTTAAGATAATTCCTATTACAATAAATAAAATAAACGAAATTGATTTTTCTAATGCTCCATCCATAAACTAGGCAAAAATTTCGGTCATTGCTTTGGTAAATAACTTCATTTCATCCATTGTACCAATACTTACTCTACACCAGTTTTTGTCCCAAAATTTAAAAGATTTTACAGCCACATTTTTGGCATAAATTTTCTTCAAAAACGCTGTTCCTTCCATCGGAATTTCAAAAATAATAAAGTTGGTTTCTGATGGTAAATAAGAAAAATTCTTGTCTTTTAAATACTTCATTGTATAGATTCTAGCATCAGTAATTTTAGTTTTACAAGCATCTAAAAAATCTTGATTTTCTAAACTTGTAGTTGCTGCAGCAACAGATGGACCTGTAATTCCCATTCCGCCTCGAGTAATTTCGCTAATAATATCTAATGTTTCTTTTTTACCAATCGCATACCCAATTCTTAAACCAGCCATACCGTGTATTTTAGAAAAAGTTCTTGCAACAATTACGTTTTTACCTTCTGCAACTAAGGTATTCATAGAGTCTCTTAATCCGTTTTCAGACAATTCTAGATATGCTTCATCAACAAAAACAGGTACTTTTTCTGAAACTCTACTACAAAAGTCTCTTAATTTTTTAGCATCAGTAATAGATCCTGTTGGGTTGTTAGGGTTGCAGATATATACCAATTTTGTATTTTCATCAATTCCTGCTTCCATAGCATCTAAATCGTGCTGAGAATCATCTAATAATTTATATGATTTCCAGTTCCCACCAACAGATTTTGCTACTACAATTAAAGACATATAACTTGGGTCTGCACTTATTACATTACCACCATTTTGAAAGAAAACCATGGCAACTTTTTCTAATAAATCTGAAGAACCAGGTCCCATTAAAATTTGATTCTTATGAATACCTTCGTTTTTGGCAATTTTCTCTTCTAATTCGTTTAAGGTTTTCCAAGCGTATCTATTTCCTTTAAATACCTCGTCTTGAAAAGCCTTTGCAGATTTTGGTGGTGGACCATAAGGATTTTCGTTAGATCTTAATATCGTTAAATTATCCTCTTCATTTATAATAGGAGGTGTAAATTCATTAAAGTACTTGTTAGAATTGTATAAGAACGTTCTTCCTTCTTTTTGAGCAGAAATTACATTGCTACTCCATATTTCATGAGGTACTAAAGCCATTGCGCCTAAAGTCAATGTTCCTTTTTTTAACCACTCACGTCTACTAAAATTTGTTGTTTTCATTTGTTTGAATTGTTTAAGAATTTACATCAACTAATGTATAAAACTATTTCTTTTTTATGTTATGAAAAATTTAATAATACTGATGTTTATTTATGTTTTTAACAATAAAATCACTAAAAATTTTATTTTTGATATTGAAAAATCATTAAAACTGAATAATTGTTAGTGATTTGTTATTTTAAATTGAAAAACATCTTATTTAATTTTAAATCTCTTTTTTATGCTATTTTTGATTTTTTTTTAGGATGAATGATACAGTAAAAATTACTTCTCATGAAAAGTAGTACCGCAATTTATTATATGATTTTTAGTGTATTTGCATTTGCACTAATGAACGCAGTAGTTAAATATTTAGCGGTATTTAATGTGTATCAACTTGTTTTTTTTAGATCTGTTGGAACCTTGTTTTTCACAATACCTTTACTTATAAAAAATAAAATTCCTTTTTTAGGAAACAATAAGAAGTTACTATTAATTAGAGGTCTTGTAGGGGTAGTTTCTCTAACTTGTTTCTTTCAGTCTTTAAACTATTTAGCAGTTGGTACAGCAGTTTCTTTACGATATACATCGCCAATTTTCGCAGCAGTGCTGGCATACTTTTTTTTGAAAGAGAAAATTAAAACGATTCAATATTTCTTATTTACATTGGCGTTGTTTGGTGTTTTAATTATAAAAGGATTTGGAGTAGATGTACATACAATTGGCTTGATTTTAATTTTAATTTCAGCATTTTTTCATGGATCGGTTTTTGTTTTGATAAGAAAACTTGGTAACAAAGAAAATCCATACGTAATTATTAATTATTTTATGATTATGGCTTTTGTTTTTGGCGGAATTATGTCAATCAATCATTGGCGGAATCCAAATGCAACTGAGTGGTTATTGTTGTTAAGTTTAGGTGTTTTTGGGTATATCGGTCAGTTATACATGACCAAGGCTTTTCAAGCCAACGAAACAAATGTTGTAGCGCCTTTGCAATATTTAGAAATTATTTTTACCATAATTATAGGCGTTTTATGGTTTGGAGAAATTTATAGCCTAACTACTTTATTAGGAATATTTTTAATTTTGATAGGTCTTATTTATAACATTTATATCAAAAGGAAAAAAAGCTAGTTTATCAATTTCTAATTAAACTAAAATTACCAGTTCTATTTTTTACTTCATCATTTTGATTGATTAAAACTACACGAAACCAATAGTCATTTGGTGGAAGATTTTTACCATTGTATGTGCCGTCCCAACCAAGATCATTTATGGTAAACGTTGCCACTATTTTGCCATATCTATTATATATGTTTACAATTCCGCTTTTATAATAACTGTTATCTAGACCTTTAATTTGCCAAATATCATGATCGCCATCGTTATTTGGTGTAAAAAATGATGGGAAACTAATTAAGGAAATTTCAAAAGGAATTGAGCCGCAATTATTTAAATCATTTACTTCTAAAATATAGATTCCGCCATCTAAGTTTTCAAAATTAGGATCTCTTTGATAATCATAAATAATAGTAGAATTGATATTTAAAAGTCTGAATTCATAATCGCCTAAACCCAAATTATCAGTTTTAACTTTAATAAAGTTATTATCAGAATCATCCTGAACCAAAACATCATTTATTGTAATTGTTGATATTGAAGATTCTTTAATTGTTAGAGTATGTTCATCAGATTCACAACCATAAATTGAAGTGGCAATCACTTTGTAAACGCCACCTTTTACAATAGTTGCAGTTTCATCAGAACTAACAATTTGATTATTTTCATCTTTCCAAGTATAAGCGAAATTCCCACTAGGGTTTTCTACGGAAACAATTAATGAAGGATTTGCAGACATACAAATGATATCTTCATCAATTAAATTGAAAGTTGGTTTTTCTCTTACAATAAAATCAATTTTGGCTTCTTCAAAACAAACATCATAAATAGGATTTTCTAAACGAACTGTTATCGTTTGTGTAGAAGTGTAAAAAGGATTTGGTA
>JANQTQ010000222.1:10823-12132 GCA_030731625.1 Polaribacter sp.
GCGCTACATTGTTTTCATCAAAATAGGTAACCTTAAGGCCTGTTTGTGTACCTAAAACTGTATTTTCAATTGCGGATGTATCAAAACCAAAAATGCCATCTAAATCATCATCACATGCTTCTTGAGGAGTAACCGTATTTGCTATTGGTACAGAATTCACCACAAAATCAATCGTCGTTTCATCAGAACATTGTCCGTCTAAATCTTGGGATAAAGTATTTGTTATTCTAGCAGTTATTTTTTGAGAAGTAGTTACATAAGGATTCGGTAACGGACTAGGAAGTTGCGTTCCGTTTTCATCAAAATAATTGACAGCAACATTCGTTTGAGAACCTATAATTTTAGCTTGAATTGTTGAAGTATCAAAAGCATAAAATCCGTCTCTATCGTTATCACATTCAGGACTAATTGTAACCGGATTTGCAACAGGAACTTTTTCTACCTGTAAAGAAATATGAGCTCCTAAACCCAAACAATCATTATCAAATTTACTATCAACACGTATGTAAATATTTTGCTGATTTGGGTAGCCAATATTTTGATAATTTGTAATATCAGTTATTGCATTTTCTTCGGATAAAGCATCGGTTTCATTTCTATAATAATTGATAATTAATTGCTGACCTGCAGGAAAAATGGATGTAATATCTGATGTAACGGAGCTAAAATCAAACGTTGCAATTCCGTCTGTTGTATTTGATCCATCATCACATTGATAAAAAGAGTTTAATAAAGTTGATGGAATTTGAGTGGTAGAAACAAATAGATTTACTTCACTAATTCTGTAACAACCATCATTATTTTCAACTCTTGCCCAAATTTTGTCTACACTAACTATTTCATTTTTATAGTTTGTAACATTTGTAATGGCTGTTCCGTTATTTTCTGCATCTATTTTTTCTTCATAAAAAGTGATGGTATAATCATCAGAATTTGTAATAATTTCCTCTTTAACTTCATTTAAATTAAAAAAGCTAAAACCGTTAATATCACTGTTATCACATTGTTTAAGTTCTACAATTGGATTTATGTTTGGTGCAGCAAAAATTTCTATTTCTTTTGGGATTGTATAGCTTGTATTATCTATATGAGTAACTTCTGCAGTAACATTATAAATTCCGGGACTTGAAAATTGATGAGAAACATCAATATTTGTTGAGGTATTATTTATCCCAGAACTAGGGTCATCAAAATTCCAAATAACAGATTTTATTTCTGATTGATTTGTTAGACTAAAATCATTAGAAAAATTGATACAGTTGTTGTTATTTGTGATTTCGAAAGGGAAAATTGTTTTTACTTCGCCATT
>JANQTQ010000223.1:0-5987 GCA_030731625.1 Polaribacter sp.
AACCTAAACCGTAACCTCTCTAAAAAGCGTTTCTAAATTTTTATTTTGCGTATTTAGGCTCAATATTTTTAAGCCGTTTTCTTGGGCAAAATCAAAGATTTTAGGACGCATATCTTCAGTACTTTCAAAAGTGATGTACCAAGTATTCTCGTAATTATTTTTATATGAAATAACATTTGGTAGACTATTAACAAATTGTTCTTCTATTTTAGAATCGAAGGTAACTTCTATAACTTGCTGATTATTTTCTTTAAGCTCAGAAAGTTTTTTATCAATTAAAATTTCTCCTTTTTTTATAATGATCACTCTGTCGCAAACTGCTTCTACTTCTTGCATAATATGAGTAGAAAATAATACTGTTTTTTCTTTTCCTAAAGATTTAATCAACTCTCGTATTTCAACAATTTGATTTGGATCTAAACCCGTTGTTGGCTCATCTAAAATTAACACCTTTGGATTGTGCAAAATAGCTGCAGCCAATCCTACTCTTTGCTGATATCCTTTAGATAATTGATTAATCTTCTTATGAGCTTCTTCAGTTAATCCTACTTTTTCAATACAGGCTTCAATTTCACTTTTATCAACTTTATAAATTGATGCTTGAAACTGCAAATATTCACGCACAAACATATCTGTATACAACGGATTGTGTTCTGGCAAATACCCAATTATTTTTTGTGCTTCTAACGGATTTTTTAAAACATCGATTTCATCAACAAAAACTTCACCAGAATTTGGTTTTATAAAACCTGTTAAGATTTTCATCATGGTTGATTTTCCCGCTCCATTTGGACCCAAAAAACCAATAATCTGACCTTTATCCGCAGAAAAAGAAACTTCATTTAATGCTTTTTGATTTTTATAAATTTTAGAAACTGATGTAACTTTAATTGACATTTTATAAATGTAGTTAGGTTTATTTTAATAACGAAGTTATTACTTTTTTAGTTTACAGAAATATTGGTTTGTAAACGAATTTTTCGAATATTTTTCATTCTAGACCAAGCAATTTTATGACGTTGTTTATACAACCACAAACAACCTATATCTAATAAGAAATAGAAAAAACTAATTCCACTTGGCGGATTAAAGCTTGGTAAAAAATCAAAAATACCCCAAGCTGTTGCTGGCCATTTCCAACATAAAAAATTAGTGCCCACTATTTCTAAATAAGCAACAGAAATATACATTGTAAGATAAAAAAGGCGTTCTCTTGGTTTGTTTCTAAGAATTAAAAGTGTGGCAACCGTCATAACAAAACCAAACACATCATTTTTAAAAATTAGAAATAAAGTAGCGTATATAATTATAAAAATGGTAAAAAATCTTTCTAGTTTTATGCGATGTAAAACAATTGACTTTGCCTTAGAAAAATACAAAACTGCTGTATAAACTAATGCATGACCTGGTGGCACATAATGTGGTACATTTTCTAATCTGTATGTGTACATTCCTAATAAAATTGAAAAAAAATATTCTCCAATAATTCCAAGAATTACAGCGGTAACCATTTGTTCTTTAACTCGTTTATTTACTTTTAAAAAAACAATCGTAAAACCAATAAGCATGCTTATTGTTGCATAAAACTGAGCATCTTTAGTAATTTTTACCATGTAAAAACTATCTAAAAACAACCCAAATAATATAAACAAAAAAAGCGCTCCTAAGCTTTTAAATGTAGCAAGAAAAGAGGATTTTGTAGCTAATAAACTCATGCTGTAAAAATAAGTAAACCAAATAAAAAATGGCTCAAAGAAGAGCCATTTTTATGAATTTTTATTTTTTAGTTTACAATTGATAACGAACTCTCAAACTTACAAACCTTGGTAAAATAAAACGTTCGTTCACATTAAATGAAATAATATTTTGATTTACAGAAACTTCTGAACCTGTAGCTAATAAGTTATCACCAACCAATTCGTACTCAAATTTAGCATCCTTATCTTTTCTATAAGCTAAACTAGCATTCCATATTTGAAACGAATTTGTAGCAGCACCATTTTGTCTTTGTTCTGTAAAAGAAAAATTAGATTTTACAGTTAATGAATTCCAAATATAAGCATCAAAATTAATAGAAGGCGCGTGTGTTATAAACTTAACATCTGCTTCTCTAGCCGAGTTGCTTTGGTCTGAAAATGTTACATTATAACTTAAACTAAAGTTAGGAGCTTTTGTAAAATTTGTACCTATACTAGTATTTACACCTCTAGTTATGTTTTCGTTTGTGTTTTCTGATTCGTTAATAAACTGGTAACTTTTATTATATGCAAAATTACCACCTAAACTCATTCTAAACTTTTTAATTGTTTTACCTAAACGCGCAAATGCATTCAAATTTTCGTTATCAAATGGTGAGTTGATAGATGAACTACTAGAAACTACAGATCCTGGTTGAAAATTAGTATTACTATTTACTTGATCTGCTGTTTTTGAGTAACTAACTCTTGCAAAAACATTACTACCATTAAATAAATTAAAACTTCTATAGAATAAACTTAAATTATGGAAACTTGCATTTACTAATTCTGAATTTCCAGCAAAGAAAGAATTATAACTATTGGCAACGATACCTCTAGCAATTTTGTTTACATCTGTAAAATTCACCTCTTCTTTATATGTAAATGTTAAACTTTCGCTTGTTTTAAACTGTGCTACAACCTCAAATTCTGGTAAGATTTTTTCAAATTTATCTTTAAAAAATTCTGTGCCATATTGCGTATTATTAGAATTATAAGAATGTACGGTAAAACCAGGTGTAAATGTGAAAATACCATTTTTTAGACGATATCTTAATCCTGCATAAATATCTGTAAAGTTATATTCTGCATTATTTGTTGTTTTATTATAATCTCTATTTGGATATGGATTTGGGTCTGGATCTGGAATAATATTTGGACTTGGGTCTAAAACAGCGCCATTTTCCAAAAGTTGAAAAAGTCGAGAGTCAAAATTCTGAGAACTCAAAATTGTACCTGCCACAAAGTTTAAATTGCTTTTTTTGTTTAAAATGTAGTAATAGTCTAGCTTAGCGTCTAGTTGGTTCGTTTTTACACGTCTATCTTGTTCTAGATTGTAAAAAGTTAAACTTCTGTCTAAACCTAGAGCTAATGCTGCATCGTCAAAACCATCTCTGTCGTCGCTACTTGCCGCATCATTGTTATTTGGGTCATTTTCTAAAGAAGCGATGTAAAAAGGATCTTCGTCTTGCAACAAGTGTTTTACTTCTAACGCAAAAATATTATTCTCGTTTGCTGTATAAAAATAACTAAAATCTTGATTGATTGTAAATGGTGTTGTATTCTCTTTTACTGCAATATCACTTAAAACTCTAGAACTTATAGTTTCATTGGTAAATTCATTTGAAAAACGCCCTGCAATATTGTAGTTTAATTGATTATTAAAATCTTTTTTATATGCTGTACTTAACCTAAATAAACCTGTGTTACTCGTTTGACTTGTTTGATTATCTACAAGATCATCTGGAGTTTCTGGATCAATATAATCGATATTATTTATATTTCTTTGTCCGTTACTATTACCAGACCAAATTAAAAAACCACTTAAATCTAATTTAGGATTTGGTGAATAACTAAAGTTTAAAGCAGATAATTTTGTTTCGATTCTATTTGCGTTTCTTGCACTTGCATTTAAGAAACCAATTCCTGCATCGGCAATATTAATGTTTGTACCATTTGAAGGACTTTGGCTCTGAAAGCTTCCACCAAAACTTCTAGCATCTCTTCTACTGATAACAACATCTCCAATATTATTTACATCACCAATAACATTTAGGGTATATTTTGGCGAATAATAGAATAATTTTGGTTGAAATAAATACAATTCTGTATCTGGAGAATCTCCCGCTCCTGCAGTAATATCTCCAAACCAAAAGTTCTTTTTCCCTTCTTTTAATTTAATGTTTAAAGCTACTCTATCTTGATTGTTTTGAACACCACTTAACTGGCTTACATTAGAGTAATTTCTTAAAACCTGAATTTTATCAACTGCACTCGAAGGTATATTTTTTGATGCTAATTTAGTGTCACCACTAAAAAACTCTTTACCATCAATCATTATCTTTTCTACTTTTTTGCCTTCTACCTCAATCTCTCCCAGTGCGTTAATTTCTACTCCTGGCAGCTTTTTTAAAACATCTTCTAGTTTACGCTCTGTACCATTTTGAAAAGAATCTGCATTGTAAATAATTGTATCGCCCTTAATAGTAACAGGCATTTTAGAAACTATATTAATTCCTTTTAAAGAATTATCGTCTTTTAAAATTACATTTTTAACAACGTCTGTAGTTTTGGTTTCTAGAATAAAATCGGCAGATTTCATACCAACATAGCTTATTTTTATTTCAAAACTTGCATTTGCGCCAAGTTCTAATTTATAGTTTCCTTTAGCGTCTGTAAAACCATACGAAGCCATTTTTTTGGTAGCTTTATTTATTGCTAAGACATTTGCCATTTCTAAAGGTTCACCAATACTGTCTTTTACAACACCGCTTAATTTAATTTGGGCACCAGAAACCCATGTAACCATTAAAATGGCTATGAATATAATTTTTTTCATATGTATTGTTTGTTGTTTATTTTTTGATTACTGACGTCTTCCTCCGCCACCATTTCCTCTTCCTTGAAAGTTTTGTCTCATTTCTTCCGTTTTTATTTTAACGGTCTCGTTATATTTTTCTCTAGTAATTTCTTTTCCTTTTGTAGGAGCCTCGATAACTTGTTTTTCTGATGGATTTAGTACAATTTCAGTACATAAAATTGTTGTTCTACCTGCATTTACCTCTAAGATTAAACCTGGCAATCCCCAATATTCACCAGGACCATTATTAACGGGAATTTGTGGTGTGTACCAAGCAACAACCTCAATTTGTGGCGTTTCTACCTTTTCTTGTTCTTTTTTATCATCTTCTCTACCTCCTCTTCTCATGTTAATAAAATCAGTAGGATTAACATCTTGCATCATCGTAGCTTTAAAACAAACATAATTTCCTATTTGTTTGGTTTCGCTTCCTAATTCCCAATTTGGAGTTTCCATTGCATCAGAAACTAAAAACTTTTTTCCAAAAAACTCTATTTCTTCTAAGGCAATTAAATCTTTTGTGTTTTTATATTTTATAGAATTACCTCCCATCATCCCCATAAATCTCGAGCTTTCTCCTGCAGTTGGTGCAGCTAATCTTTCATCCTCTTTATATAATGACGATGTTTTATCAAAAGAAAGAATAAAAGTTTTCTCTAACATCGTTTTCATTCTGTCTGCAATTTCTTTTTTTCTAGCTTCTGACATTTGACCTCCACCACGTCCGCCAAAACTATCAAAATCGATAGTAGACTTAGACATGTAAATTGCTTTTCCTTGAAAATCTTTTTGAGCAAAAGTTGTAATTGTTACCAATGCAAAAAGGAATGTAAATAGTGATTTCATATAATTCTGTTTATTTTTTTATTAAAGGTACTTCTAAAAACCTACTGTAAGACTTTAAATAAAGGTAAAGGTTTAATTGCTACTAAAAAAAATAAATCAACAAGCTATTATCAATTACCAATGACTTTAATTTTTATACCATTTCCAATCTCTACGCCTCCTCTACCGCTAAAGCTCTCCATCATTTCTTTCGATTTTTCTTCACTAATTTTATCAAAATCAGCTTGATTTACAATTTTTCCTTTCTCAGGTTCTTCTATTGTAATTTTTTCTGATGGATTCATAACTATTTCTGTACAAACTATCATTTTAGTGCCGTCATTAATTTCTAAAATTAAACCAGGTAAACCATAAAAAGTACTTGGCCCGTTGCTAATTGGCACCTGCATTGTGTACCACGCTGTTGTTACAATTGTTTCCATTTTCTTAACCTCTTTTAACTCGCCATTTACAAAAGTAGCAGTTGTATTTTCTACATCTTTAGAAAAACTAGCTTTAAAACAAGTATACAAACCAATATTTTTTGTTTCTGATGATAATTGCCA
>JANQTQ010000223.1:5997-12244 GCA_030731625.1 Polaribacter sp.
ATTAGATCGGGAACCAGATTGACGGTCAGGTTTTAATCGCCAATCATAAATTGGTAGAGAGTCTTTTACTAAAAAAGGTTTCCCCATGATAGCTGTTTTATTTGCAAACCTTTTTTCTTTGATATTTTTATAATAAACATCTGTTCCGCCTGAATCACCAAAAACCATAACATTCATAGCATTTGCTCTTGGTTTTGGATCATTTAACTTTACATCTTCCTTATAGATAGATTCATATGTAGAAAATGTAAGTGTGTATGTTTTTTGATTCATCTTTTGTAATCTCGCTTCAATTTCTTTGGTCTGCTTTTCTGACATCGTCGAATTTTCTCCACCAATTTTAAAATCAGATTTTCTACTCGTTTTGTAAATCGCTTTTCCTGTAAAGTTTTGAGACATCATTGTAAATGATAAAAACAAAACCATCATTGTAATTAATTTAATTTTCATTTTGTGTGTTTTTAGTTGCTCTATTTATAAAATTTAATCCTTTTTTCATTTGTGCTATTAAGCGATCAATTTCTTTTGATTTTCCTTCAGATTTGTAACTAAAATCATAGGTATATTTTGATTTATCAGCTGTTTTTTCTTCGGACTTTACTTTAATTTCTAATGAAATCATACTTTCTGGATCATTATCTACAAAAGCTGCTTTAATATCTTGCCAAGAAATAGTTTCTAGTTCTTTCACAGAATCTACACTGATACTTATAGAATTTATGTTGGTATAATTTTTATCAACGATGTTATCTTGAGAAAATACAAGCGCAGAAGTAAAAATGAAAATGACTACTATAATTTTACACATACTAATTTATTTTAAGTTCCATACAAAAATGAAGTTTTTAATAGTTTTACTTAGTTAATGAGTGTTAACGAGTGTTAATCGCCTATTTTTATAATTTTTACTGAGTATCTTTGACATATGAATACCAAAAAATATCAATGGCTTTTTTACTTTATTACTGTAACAATTGTTGCAACTATTGCTGTACAATTTTTTTGGAACTACAAAAACTACGAAGAAAACAAACAAAGAGTTGCTAATGAAATTCAGTTAAGTTTAGACAATGCTATTGAAGAATATTACTCATCTATCGCTAAAAGTAATTTTATTACAATTATAGATTCTAAAAACAATACAGCTGCCGACAACAACCCTTTAGGCGATATTATCAATAAAATTAATAAAAATACTTCTACAAAAGAAAAACCAAAAATAACGATTAACAATATTAAAATTACTTCTGACGACAATTTATCAAAGGAGGAAGTTGATTCTATGATGAATTCTGCAAAGAAGATAATTACAGATTTTAATATAAATCAAGAAGATTCAGCGAAGGCTTTTGTAATTAAAAAAACAGATTCTACAAAAATGTTTACACAGTTTGTTGATGATAAAAATGGACATACTGTAAATAAAAACGGATCTAAAAAAAACATCACCTATTTTAAAGGTAAAAAAGCAGCCGACAGTTTAAAGATTTTCTCTAATTTAAAACCCATTTTTATTTCTTTTTTAGATCAATCTGTAGAGTACAAAGTTATAGATTCGCTCATAGAAAATCAATTAAAAAACAAAGGAATCACAATAGAAACTAGTTTTCATCATTTAAAAAATGACACATTATTTCATCAAACCAATGATACTATTTTAACATCTAAAACCTTTTCTGTAAGCTCTAAATCTACCTATTTAAAAGACAATGAAAAATTTGAACTTATATACAACAGCATCGGCTTAGAAGCTCTAAAAAGAAGTTCATCAGGAATTTTATTATCCCTTTTTCTATCTCTTTTAATTATCTCGTGCTTATTTTATTTGTTAAAAATCATCAATCAACAAAAAGACTTAGCGACTATAAAAAATGATTTAATTAGCAATATTACCCACGAATTTAAAACCCCAATTGCAACAGTTTCTACAGCTATTGAAGCACTTGAAAATTTTAATGTTTTAGACGATAAAGAAAAGACTAAAAAGTATCTTTCTATGTCATCAATTCAATTAAAAAAATTACATCAAATGGTAGAAAAACTTTTAGAAACTGCCACTTTAGATAGCGAACAATTACTTTTAAAAAAGGAAACTATTGATATTGTTGAGCTTACAGAAAAACTTGTACAAAAACACCGTTTATTAAGTTGCAACAAAGCGTTAGTTTTCTCTACAAATTTGCAACCTATTTATCTATTTGTTGATGTTTTTCATTTTGAAAATGTGGTATCAAATTTAATTGATAATGCCATAAAATATGGAGGAAATCAAATAGAAATCAATATAAATTCTATTTTAAAATCTACAGAAATAACAGTTGCTGATAACGGAATTGGGATTGAAAAAAATCAGCAAGAAAAGATTTTTGATCAATTTTACAGAGTTCCGAAAGGAAATACACACAATGTAAAAGGCTTTGGAATTGGTTTGTATTACAGCAAAAAAATCATCGAAAAACATGATGGAACTATTATTGTTTCATCAGAAAAAAATAAAACTATTTTTAAAATACGCATTCCTAATGAATAACATAAAAATACTTTTAGCAGAAGATGAAGCTAGTTTAGGAATGATTGTAAAAGAGAGTTTAGAATCTAGAAATTTTACCGTTTTTCATGCAGAAAATGGCGAGGAAGCTTTTGCTATTTACAAAGAGAAAAAGCCAGATATTTTAGTTTTAGACGTAATGATGCCTTTAAAAGATGGCTTTACTTTAGCCAAAGAAATTCGTTTAGAAAATAAAACAATTCCTATTATTTTTCTCACAGCAAAATCGCAAACTACTGACGTTTTAGAAGGCTTTAATCATGGTGGAAATGATTACTTGAAAAAACCTTTTTCTATGGAAGAATTAATTATCAGAATTAAATCTTTACTAAATAGAATTGAATTAAAACCAAATTTTGAAGCTATTAAAATAGGCGAATATTCTTTTAACCTTACAAAACAAACCCTTGAATATACATCACAAATTGAACAACTTACACATAGAGAAGCACAATTACTTTATCATCTTTTTGATAAAAAAAACGAAGTTTTAGACAGAGCTTTTATCCTAAATAAACTGTGGGGAAATGATGATTTTTTTAACGCCAGAAGCATGGATGTTTTTATAAGTAAACTTCGCAAAAAATTAAAGAAAGATACCAATATTCAAATTATAAATATTAGAGGCTTTGGATATAAATTAATTTGTTAGATACTTACTAACTATATTTTTTAGTACCTTTATCACCTATTTTTAATTTTAGAAAACAAACTATATGCACGTTGCAATTGCAGGAAATATTGGTGCTGGTAAAACCACGCTAACTCAACTTTTAGCCAAACATTATAAATGGAAACCGCATTTTGAATCTGTTGATGAAAATCCTTATTTAGATGACTTTTACGGAGAAATGGAACGTTGGTCTTTTAACTTACAGGTTTACTTTTTAAACAGTCGTTTTCGTCAAATAGTAGAGCTAAGAGAATCTGGTAAAAACATTATTCAGGATAGAACTATTTACGAGGATGCGCATATTTTTGCACCCAATTTACATGCAATGGGTTTAATGACCAATAGAGATTATAGTAACTATAGTTCTTTGTTTGAATTGATGGAAAACTTAGTTTCTCCGCCAGATTTATTAATTTATTTACGTGCAGATATTTCAACTTTAGTTGGTCAAATTCATAAACGTGGTAGAGATTATGAAAACTCTATAAGTATTGATTATTTGAGCAGATTAAACGAACGTTACGAAGCGTGGATTTCTACCTATACAAAAGGGAAACTATTAATTATTGATGTTGATAATTTAGATTTTGTAAAAAATCAAGAAGATTTAGGATATATTATAGACAGAATAGACTCACAAATTAATGGTTTATTTTAAGTAATAAACTGATAATTATATAAAAAGTAAAGAGACTGTTTTCACAGTCTCTTTTTTTGTGATAAAATCACTCATGATAGATAGTCCCCCAACTTTCCATCAGATTTTAATTGAGATTTAACTCAACTCTTGTATATTTTTAGTTACAATTTCGATGTTAAAAATTATATCTTTTTTTATTTTTCCTGATTATTATAAGTCAAAACAAATAATAAAACTATTTCAAAAAGATGCAAATATAATAGATAATTTGTTAAAAGTCAAATTTGTTTTTACATCTACCTGATTTAGAGCTCAATTGCTTACTGCAATTGACTTTACCCATAAAAAAAACTCCTCAAAAAAGGAGCTTTTTTTATAACAGACTAAGATTATCTGTCTTTTTTTATCTTTTTATTTATGATATCAATAAAATTGGATGGATATTTTAATAAAAATAAATCAGTAATATGTATGGTAGATTTAATACTGTTTATATCATCAAGTACTTTTTGCTTTAAAGCACCTGGCACTTCGTAAAATTGGAATATTTGTTTAAAAGGATTATTCATATTTACAATTCTTGATATACACTAACAACTTTTACTTTAGCTCTTTTAATTCTCATTTTAACGGCACTTTCTCCAATTTCTAATGCATCAGATATTTCTCTAATCGTCATATCATCTTGATATTTCATTAAAAGAATCATTTTTTCTTTTGCATCAATCAAAGTAAATGCTTTTGCCAAATTTTCAGACTTCAATTTAAATAATTGTGCATCTTCAATTTCATCAGCATCGCTATCATCTTTTATTTGATCTGTAATAACAGTAACTTTTTCTTTCTTTTTTTGATGATTTCTTTGCACATAATTTACACAGAAATTATAGGTAAAAGAATACAACCAAGTAGAAAATTTAGAATTTCCTTTAAATGTTTTTAATTTATCGAACAATAGTATAAAAACATCATGTGTTAAATCTTCTGCCTCCTCCTTATTAATAGAAAATCCATAGCATTTATTATAAACCACTTTAGAAAATCTATCATATAACACTGCAAACAATTTTGTGCTGTTTGTTTCTGCTATTTCAAATACTAATGCTTCGTCTGTTAAATTTTGTGCGCTACTAATTCTCACTACTTGTTATTTTAGACACAAAGAAAAATAATTAGTCACTTGTAATTTTAAAAATAAGCTAAACCGGCTTTAAAAATCGTTGGAATGACAAGAATCCTCTTTTAGAAAAAATTATTTTTTATTTTTTTGTAACATTAACAAACATTCTTACGTATAAGTAAATGTAGCAATACATTAATCCTTTAAAAAGTTATAGAGAATTAGATGAGACAACTTAAAATTACCAAGCAGGTTACTAATAGAGAAACTGCATCGTTAGACAAATATTTACAAGAGATAGGAAAAGTAGATTTAATTACTGCTGATGAAGAAGTAGAATTAGCACAACTTATTAAAGCTGGTGATCAAAGAGCATTAGAAAAATTAACAAAAGCCAATTTAAGATTCGTTGTATCTGTTGCAAAACAATACCAAAATCAAGGTTTAACTTTACCCGATTTAATTAATGAAGGTAACTTAGGTTTAATTAAAGCGGCAAAACGTTTTGATGAAACAAGAGGTTTTAAATTTATCTCTTATGCTGTTTGGTGGATTCGTCAATCGATCTTACAAGCGTTGGCAGAACAATCTAGAATTGTACGTTTACCGTTAAATAAAATTGGTTCTATCAATAAAATTAACAAAATGTATGCGTTCTTAGAGCAAGAAAATGAAAGACCTCCAAGTCCAGAAGAAATTGCTAAGAAATTAGATATGACTGTTAATGACGTAAAAGAATCTATGAAAAATTCTGGACGTCACGTATCTATGGATGCGCCTTTAATTGAAGGTGAAGATTCTAACTTATATGACGTTTTAAACTCTGGAGAATCTCCAAATCCAGACAGACAATTATTACACGAATCTTTACGAATCGAAATTAATAGAGCTTTAGAAACATTAACTCCACGTGAGGCAGATGTTGTAAAATTATATTTTGGTTTAGGAGAACACCAACCAATGACTTTAGAAGAAATTGGAGAAACTTTCGATTTAACTCGCGAGCGTGTTCGTCAAATTAAAGAAAAAGCAATTAGAAGATTAAAACATACTTCTAGATCTAAAATTTTAATGACCTACTTAGGCTAATGGTCGCAGACCATTTTAGGTATCTCAATCAGGCTGAATTATAAGCTTAAATATTTTATAAAACTCTCAAATTTATTTTTGGGAGTTTTTTTTTGAAGCTATTTCTCGCTTTCACTACTCGCTTTTTTTATTCAAAAAAGAATAAAAAAGAGCTCAAACACTTAGCCTATCTTGAAC
>JANQTQ010000223.1:12254-36316 GCA_030731625.1 Polaribacter sp.
GGTATGACCTTTCAGTATTACGATTGGCGGATCATCCAAAATAAAATAGATCAGCGAAATAGATAATACTTAAAATTCAATATTTTTAAAACTTCGATATTATTCGGAGTTTTTTTTTGAAGCTATTTCTCGCTTTTTTTATTCAAAAAGGAATAATAAAGAGCTCAAACAATTAGCCTATCTTGAACGAAGTCGAAAGGTTCAATCAAGGCTAAGTTTATTTATAAAGTTATTGCTTTCTGATTCTTATTCTCTATTTTGAATTAATTATCTTTGTGAAAAATAACAAGACAACAACAAACTAATGAGTAATTTAATTGCACCTTCAATTTTAGCAGCAGACTTTGCTAACTTACAAAGAGACATCGAAATGGTAAACAATAGTGACGCAGATTTGTTTCACATAGATATTATGGATGGTGTTTTTGTACCTAACATTTCTTTTGGAATGCCTGTTTTAAAAGCGATTACAAAACATGCTACAAAACCAATTGATGTGCATTTAATGATTGTAAATCCAGATCAATATATACAAACATTTGCAGAGTTAGGTGCGAACATCTTAACGGTACATTATGAAGCTTGTACTCATTTACACAGAACAATTCAAGCAATAAAAGCTGCTGGAATGAAAGCCGGAGTTGCTTTAAATCCTCACACACCAATTGCTGTTCTAGAAGATATTATTCAAGATTTAGACATGGTTTGTATCATGAGTGTAAACCCTGGTTTTGGTGGACAATCTTTTATAGAAAATACCTATAAAAAAGTAACTCAATTAAAACATTTAATCGAATTTGCAGAATCTAACTGTCAAATAGAAATTGATGGCGGAGTTACAGATCAAAATGCAAACAAATTAATAGAAGCTGGAGCAAATGTATTAGTTGCTGGAAGTTATGTTTTTAGTTCAGAAAATCCAACAGAAACTATTACAGATTTAAAAAATTTAATAAACTAATTGTTATACACCGTTGTAGACATAGAAACCACAGGAAATGGATATAAAGGTTCTAAAATAACCGAAATATCCATTTTTGTTTTTGATGGAAAAAACATTGTTGATGAATTTACATCACTTGTAAATCCTGAACAAAACATTCCTGCATTTATTACCAATTTAACAGGCATTACAAATGCTATGGTTAGAAATGCACCTAAGTTTTTTGAAATAGCCAAAAAGATAGCAGAAATAACTGAAAACACTATTTTTGTAGCTCATAATGTAAATTTCGATTATAATATTATTCACGAAGAATTTAAAAATTTAGGGTTCGATTTTAAACGAAAAAAACTCTGTACAGTTCGTTTATCAAGAAAAATAATTCCTAGTTTAAGTTCTTATAGTTTAGGAAATATTTGTACTCATGAAAACATTCCTATTAACGGAAGACACAGAGCCAAAGGAGATGCAGAAGCAACTACAGAATTGTTTAAAAGATTAATAGAAAGAGATGATAATTTTACAATCAACTCATTTTTAAATCCGAAGTCTAGACAAGCTACTTTACCGCCTCTTTTAGACAAAAAAATAGTAGATGATTTACCCGAAACTTTTGGTGTTTACTATTTTAAAAATGAAGCTAAAGAAGTTATTTATGTTGGTAAAGCCAATAATATAAAACAACGAGTTATTAGCCATTTTTACGATAAAAAGAAAAAAGAGCAAAGGATGTGTCTAGAAACAGCCCATATTTCTTTTACAGAAACGGGTAGTGAGTTATTGGCGTTATTATTAGAATCTTCAGAGATAAAACACTTCTATCCAATATATAATAGAGCGCAAAGAAGAGCAGGTGAAGCTGTTGGGCTATTTTCTTACGAAGATCAAAAAGGCATTATTCATTTGGCCTATAATCGCTTAAAATTGATACCAAATGCCATCATGAAATATTATTCGGTGGCTGAATGTAGAACCTTTTTAGAAACTTTATGCACAGAATTTGAATTGTGCCCAAAATATTGTCACTTACAAACCAATGTTTCTAGCTGTTTTCATTATCAAATTAAAGAATGTAAAGGGGTTTGTTGCGAAAAGGAATCTGTAGAAAGCTATAACAATCGGGTTAAAGATGCCATAAATTCAATAGGAATTGGAGCTGAAAATTTAGTAATTAAACAAAAAGGAAGAACTAAAAATGAAATTGGATTCGCTTTAATTTTAGACGGAATTTATAAAGGTTTTGGGTATCTAGAAATCCATCAATCAGAAGAATTAAAAAACCCAGAAGATTATCTTTTATTTGTAGAACCAAAAAAAGACAACAGAGATATTCAGCGAATTATTGCTGCTTATTTAAAGAAAAAGGAGAAACTAAAAGCAATCGAAAATGAAAAAATCAGCATATAAAATACATATAATTGGTGCAGGAGTTAGTGGTTTAATTGCGGCACAAATTTTAGAAAACCATGGTTACAGACCTATAATTATTGAAGCTTCAAACTCTGTTGGTGGTCGTGTAAAAACAGATCTTATAAATGAATATCAATTAGATCATGGTTTTCAAGTGTTGTTAACCTCATATCCGGCAGCCCAAAAATATCTAAATTATGATGCGTTAGAATTACAAGAATTGCTTCCTGGTGCAATCATTTTTAAAAATGGCAAACCACAAACTATTGGCGATCCTTTGCGTACTATTTCATTCCTTTTACCTACATTATTTTCAAACGTTGGTAGTTTTTCTGATAAAATAAAAATAGTAAAACTAAATGCTCTTTTAAAGAAAAAATCACTTCCAGAAATTTTTAAAGCTGATGAAAAATCAACCTTACAGTATTTAAAAGATTTTGGCTTTTCAGATGATATCATTCAAACTTTTTTCAAACCTTTTTTTAGTGGCATCTTTTTAGAGGCTAATTTAGAAACGTCAAGCAGAATGTTTGAATTTGTATATAAGATGTTTGGAGACGGATTAGCTGTTATTCCAAAAAACGGAATCCAAGAAATATCTAATCAACTAAAAAACAATTTAAAAACTACACAGTTTCAATTTAATTCACCTGTAAAAGAAGTTAAAAACAATCAAATTATTTTACAAGATGGTACACTCTTTAAAAATCATTTTACCATTATTGCAACAGAAGCAAATAATTTAGTGGCTAATTTAAAAAGTCAAGAAACCGAATGGAAAAGTTGTGATACCTTATATTTTGAAACTAAAAGTAAAAGTATTCAGCAGCCAATAATTGGTTTAATTGCTGATGAAAAATCATTAATTAATAATATTTTTTATCATACTTCAACAAAAACAGCATCAAAAGGAACACAAGAATTACTATCTGTTACAATTGTAAAAGAACATAACCTAGAAGAAGCGCAATTAATAAAGAAAGTAACAGCCGATTTAAAAAAATATTGCTCAATTTCTGAAGCCACTTTTTTAAAAAGATATCAAATTAAAAAAGCATTACCTAAATTGAATAATCTTCAATATGAAATTTCAAGCACAGAAACAAAACTTACTTCTTCGATTTTTTTAGCTGGTGATGTACTTTTAAATGGTTCATTAAATGCAGCAATGATTTCTGGAGAAAGAGCTGCAATGGCTATTATTCAAACTCTAGAAGATGGTTTTATTGTGGATGAATTATCTTAAGAATATTCACAAAGTACAGTTTTAATTTATTTTTTTAAATTGAAAGGGAAGAGAGTTAGATTAACGAAAAAAGAGGTTTTTACAAACCTCTTTTAACTAACAAATAACTAAATTACGAACTAAATATCTAAACTACAGTTGCTCAATTAAGTAGTTTATTAAATCAGTGGTAGTTACGATACCAACTAATTCATTGTCTTCTACAATAGGTAATGCATGAAATTCTTTTTTTGACAACAACTCTGCAACATCCTTAATTGTTGCATTTGGCGGAACCATATATAGGTTTTTTGCCATAACTTGTTTTAACGTAAACATATCATAAACAAACGTTTCTACATTTTCTTCATCATCAGAAACATCTGCATAGCTAATTCTTAAAAGATCAGTAAAGCTTAACATTCCTACTATTTCTTTACCTTTAACAACAGGAATATGTCTTATTTTATGTTTTTCAAATAATTCTCCAGCTTTATCTAAAGTATCATCAATGTTTAATGTAACAACATTTGTTGCCATAATCTTTGAAACTAAATCTCTATTTTTGATGATTTTGCTTTTAATTATTAAAACAAATTTCACTAAATAATTCAATCCAAAAGATGATTTTTATCATTTTACAGCATTTTTTTTTGTCAACATAAAAAAAATAACCTCAAAACAAATTTGTTTTGAGGTTATTAAAAATATTGATAAAAACTTATTACTTCAATTCATTTGTATTGTAAAACTAGAATTTGATGTTTGCTGTATTTATCTTTTACACCTAATATGTGACCGCGAAGGGATTCGAACCCCCAACCCTCAGAGCCGAAATCTGATATTCTATCCAGTTGAACTACGCAGCCTTTTATAAATTAAAAATTTAACTCATTAAGTTCTTTTTCACTAAAGTAGAAATAGTTTTTCCATCTGCTTTTCCTGCTAATTCGGCAGAAACAACACCCATAACTTTCCCCATATCTTGCATTCCAGAAGCGCCTAATTTCTGAATTGTAGCAACGACAACTTCTTCAATTTTTTCTTCTGATAATGCTTCTGGTAAAAATTGTTCTAAAATAAGTAATTCAGCTAATTCTGGATCTGCCAAATCTTGTCTTCCTTGTTCAATAAAAATTGCTGCACTATCTTTTCTTTGCTTTACTTGTTTCTGGATTATTTTAATTTCTTGCTCTTCCGTTAATTCCTCTTTCACTCCAGTTTCTGTTTTAGCTAATAAAAAGGCAGATTTTACAGCTCTTAATGCTTGTAAAGCAATTGTATCTTTAGCTTTCATTGCCTCTTTCATTTTATCCATTACTTGGGTTTGCAAACTCATAATTATATATTTTAGTTGAATACTTAATTTACTTTTTTACTTTTTTTAGATACAAAATTTTATTAGAATAGTCTATAAAAGCTTTACCTCTTTGCAAAATATCTGCGCCAATAATTCCGTGAACTTCGTTGGCATTATGTTGTGTTAGAGCAGTATTTACATGCGATAAATCAAACATTACTAAATGGCATTTTTTTGTTTTCCATTCGCCAATTTTAAGCTTATTATTTTCAGATTGTTGGGTTTCCATATCAGTTGCTCCTGCACCTGCTGCTTTCGTTTCACTTTCTTGAGCATCCAGATTAAAATAGCTTATCATATCTAAACCAACACAAGAATTAGAGGCTCCTGTATCTAAAATAAAGCGTCCCTTAATACCATTTATTTTGGCTTTTAATTCTAAATGGTTAGTAGCAATTTTCTTTAATTTTATTTTTAAATACTTTTTCTTTTTTAAAATTTTTTCTAGACGCTTCATGCAATACTTGTTTCTATACTTCAAAAGTACAATTTAATCAATTTACAAAAAAGCCGATTCAAATTTGAATCGGCTTTTTTAATTTTTATTTTAGAATTTTATCCTCCAAAATCATCGAAACGTATATTTTCATCAGATAGACCAAAATCTTCACCCATTTTTTGAACTGCGTTGTTCATTAAAGGTGGCCCACAGAAATACAATTCTAAATCTTCTGGTGATTCATGTAGACTCAAGTAGTTTTCGATAACACAATTGTGAATAAATCCTACAAAACCATCTCCAACTTCATCATTGATATCTTTCTTTACTTTCCAATTATCAGACTCTAACGGGTCAGATAATGCAATAAAGAATTTAAAATTAGGGAAATCTCTTTCTAAAGCTCTAAAGTGTTCGATATAAAATAATTCTGCTTTAGAACGTCCTCCATACCAATAAGATACTTTTCTACCAGTTTTTAAAGTTCTGAATAAGTGGTATAAGTGAGAACGCATTGGCGCCATACCGGCTCCACCACCAACATATAACATTTCTGCTTCAGATTCATTTATGAAGAATTCTCCATAAGGACCCGAAATTACACATTTATCACCTTTCTTTAAGTTAAAAATGTAAGAAGATGCAACACCCGGATTTACATCCATCCAGCCACCTTTAGCTCTATCAAAAGGAGGAGTTGCAATACGAACATTTAACATGATTTCTCTTCCTTCTGCAGGATAAGAAGCCATAGAATATGCTCTTTCTACAGTTTCACTATTTTTCATTACTAATGGTCTAAGTTTAAACTTTTCCCATTCAGCATAAAATTTATCTGGTGTTTCATGCTCTTCTGGATGTGCTGTAATATCCATATCAGCAAACTTCACTTCGCAAGGAGGAATTTCAATTTGAATATATCCACCCGCTTTATAACCCATATCTTCTGGAATTTCAACTACAAATTCCTTAATAAATGAAGCTACATTGTAGTTTCTTACAACAACTGCATCCCATTTTTTAATTCCAAATACTTCTTCTGGAATCGTAATATTCATGTCTTGTTTTACTTTTACTTGACATGCTAAACGAATTCCTGCTTTTAATTCTTTCTTTGTAAAGTGAGGAACCTCTGTTGGCAAAGCTTCACCTCCACCATCTAAAACATGGCATTCACATTGAATACAAGAACCACCACCACCACAAGCTGATGGTAAGAATATTTTCTCATTTCCTAAAGTTGTTAAAAGAGAACTTCCTGAACCAACTTGAATTTTCTTTTCTCCGTTAATAGTAATTGTTACTGGACCCGATGGAGATAATTTCTGCTTTACAAATAATAATAACGCAACTAATATTAGTGTTATTAATAAAAATGCCGTTACCGTTGCAATAATAGTTCCTGTTGTACCTGCTGCTAATATCATGCTGCTATTGAGTTATATTTGTGTTTTCAGCTACTATTACTTTAGCTTCTTCTTTTTTAACTTCTACTTTATCAACCTTAGCTTCTACTTTTGGTTTGTCATCTTTCTTCTCTTCATCACCACCAGTTAACATTCCACCAAAACTCATAAAACCAATTGCCATTAATCCAGTAATGATAAACGTAATTCCTAAACCTCTTAAAGCTGGAGGCACGTTAGAATATCTAATCTTTTCACGGATTGCAGCAATGGCTAAAATTGCTAAAAACCATCCAATACCAGAACCAACACCATATGTTAATGCTAATCCTAATGAAGGAATTTCTCTAGATTGCATAAATAAACTTCCACCTAAAATAGCACAGTTTACAGCAATTAAAGGTAAAAAAATACCCAATGAGTTGTATAATGAAGGTGAAAATTTCTCAACAATAATTTCTACCAATTGTACCATGGTTGCAATTGTTGCAATAAACATGATAAATGATAAGAAACTTAAATCGTATTCTGCATATTCTGGACCTAACCAAACTAATGCACCTTCTTTTAAAATATATTGATCTAACAACCAGTTTAATGGTACAGTTACTGCTAATACAAAAATAACAGCAGCTCCTAAACCAACGGCAGTAGAAACTTTTTTAGATACAGCAAGGTAAGAACACATCCCTAAAAAGGTAGCGAAAACCATGTTATCTATAAAAATCGATTTGAAAAATAATTCTATATGTTCCATATTTATTTTGTTTTTGGTTCTAATTCTTAATTTGCGCTAGACTGCAAACTGAGACTGAAAACTGTAAACTACTTTTTAATGTTCTTCTATTAATGAACTGTTTTTGCTACGTTGAATCCAAATAATTACTCCTAAGACAATTAAAGCCATTGGCGATAATAACATAAAACCGTTATTTTCATATCCTAAAGCATATAAACCTGTTTTTTCTATCGGATCTCCTAAAACTTTAAAACCTAATAAAGTTCCAGAACCTAATAATTCTCTAAAAAAACCAACAATAACAAGAATTAAACCATAACCTGCAGCATTTCCTATTCCATCCAAGAAAGATCTCCAAGGTTTATTTGCCAAAGCAAAAGCTTCAAAACGTCCCATAATAATACAGTTCGTAATAATTAATCCCACAAAAACTGATAATGTCTTACTTAATTCATAAGCAAAAGCTCTTAAAATTAAATCAACAATAATTACTAATGCAGCTACTACAATAAGTTGCACAATAATTCTAATTTTTGATGGTATAACATTACGTAATAAAGAAATTACTACATTCCCTAGAGCTAAAACTGCCATTACTGATAATGCCATTACAATTGAAGCTTTTAATTCTGCTGTAATAGCTAAAGCAGAACAAATACCTAATACTTGAATTGTAATTGGGTTGTTATCTAATAACGGGTCTGTAATTAATGCTGCGTCTTTTTTTGATAAAAGTCCCATAAATTATTTTTTTAAAGTTTTAAAATAAGGCACATACAAAGCTAAATCGGCTTTAATCATAGCTGTAACTCCATTTCCAGTAATCGTAGCTCCTGCAATTGCATCAACTTCATTATCTGTTTTTTCTTCGTTTTTAGGATCATTATTTCCTTTAGCTACATTAATACCTGCAAAATCTCCATTTTCAGTTAAAAGATGCTCGCCAATAAAATCGTCCATAAAGAAACGTTGTTTAATGTTTGCGCCTAAACCAGGAGTTTCTCCTTTATGATCAAAATAGGCTCCTTGAACAACCATATTTTCATCCATAGCTACATAACCCCAAATTGCATCCCAAAGACCTTTACCATAAATTGGTGCAACATAAAAAGTTTTACCATCTTTTTCACCAATAAATAAAGGTAATTTTCTTTGTTTACCTTCTTTTGCAAAAGTTTGCTGCTGTTTAATATCTATTAAATAAGGCTCTTGATTATTATTCTCTGCCATGTATTCATCTCTATTCTGCTGACTAGTAACTACATCTCCATCAACTTCAAGAACTATTTGCTTTTTAATATATTTAACAAACTCTGCACCTGCAACTGTCGTTGAAACAAAGTTTGCACTTGATTCATCATTTTCATTAACACCCATTGCATATAGGATGTTTTGTTGTTTTTCTAACCTTTTGTTTTCATCAATATTTGGTTTTAGTGATGAAGCAAAAAATGCTAACAAGGCACCAACAACTAACACCATTATGATGGCGAAAACTATTGTATATCCATTACTATCTGTTCTCTTACTCATAATTAGGCAGTTTTAACTTTAGTACGTTTTAATCTTCTTTTTACATTTCCTTGTACCACATAATGGTCAATTGTTGGAGCGAATACATTCATTAACAAAATTGCTAAAAATACTCCTTCTGGATATGCAGGATTAAATACACGAATCATGATTGATATAAAACCAATTAAGAAACCATAAATCCATTTCCCTTTATTTGTTTGCGATGCTGTTACAGGATCTGTTGCCATATAAACGGCACCAAATGCTAAACCACCAATCATTAAGTGTTCCCACCAAACAGTATTCATTAATCCGTAAAATTTACTAGATTCTGTAATAATATCTGCTGCAACAACTTGATTAAAAATAAAGCCCATAACTGCTGCTCCTAAGAAAGTTGACACAATAATTCTCCAGCTTCCAATTTTTGTAAAAATTAAAAACGCTGCTCCTAAAAGGATTAAGAATGTTGATGTTTCTCCTACAGAACCAGGTATGAATCCCATAAATTTATCAAATGTTGAATAAATTACTTCTTGATTTTGAGCGTAACTCCCTAAAATAGTTTCTCCAGAAATTGCATCTGCAGTACCTGCTCTTTCTACTGCGCCATGTACCCAAACTTTATCTCCTGACATCCAAGTTGGATATGCAAAAAACAAGAATGCTCTAATTGTTAGTGCAGGATTTAAAATATTCATTCCTGTACCACCAAAAACTTCTTTTCCAATTATTACACCAAAAATTACTGCGATAGAAAGCATCCATAAAGGTGTATCTACAGGCACAATTAATGGCACTAACATACCAGTTACTAAGTACCCTTCTTCTACTTCATGACCTTTTATAATTGCAAAAATAAATTCTACACCAAGACCAATTGCATAAGAAACAATTACTAGCGGTAATACTTTTATGATTCCAATCCAAAGATTATCAAACGTAAAGAAATTTGCTAATACATCGGCTCTTAAAGATCCATCTATTGCTGCGTGATGTTGATAACCAGCATTAAACATTCCAAAAATTAAACATGGAATTAAAGCTAGAATTACAGTATTCATTGTACGCTTTAAATCGTCTGCTGCTTTTATATGAGTTCCTCCGTGAGTAACATCATTTGGTAAATATAAAAAGGTATGGATTGCATTAAATGCAGGTGCCATTTTAGTACCTTTATATTTCTCTTTTAAATTATGTAAGTTTTGTTTTAAGCTCATGATTATCCTAATTCTTCTCTCATTAAATCTAAACCTTCTCTAATAATTTTTTGATGTGGTTGCTTAGAAACACAAATAAATTCTGTTAAAGCAAAATCTTCTGGTGCTACTTCATAACCTCCCAAAGCTTCCATTTCATCTAAATCCTTATACATAAATGCTTTTAACAATTGCATTGGATAAATATCCAAAGGAAAAACATTTTCGTAAGAACCCGTAACTACAAAAGCTCTGTGTTCTCCGTTTGTGTTGGTATTTAAATCGTATTTCTTCTTAGGAGTTAACCAAGAAAAAGTTAAAGCTCTAGAAGTAGATATTTTATTAAAAACTGGTTTTGTCCATCCAAATAACTCATAATCATCTCCTTCTGGAATTGCAGTTACTTGATTGTCATAATACCCAATATAACCATCTTCTTTTACTTCTAAACCAGTTAAAACATTACCACTAATAATTCTAGTGTTATCGTTTTCTAAATTTTTAGCTACGATATCCGAAATACATGCACCTGCAATTGCAGTTATATATTGCGGCTTGCTAAATTTAGAACCTGTTAAAGCAATTGTTCTTGTTGCGTTAAACTTACCTGTTAAAAGTAACTCACCAATAATAACAAGATCTTGTGGTGTTATTACCCAAACAACTTCACCTTTATTAATAGGGTCGATTATTGCTATTTGAGTCCCAACATTTCCTGAAGGATGAGGGCCAGAAACTTTATGAAGCTCTACGCCAGTTACTTTTGATAAAGGAGAGTTAGACTTAGCACCAACAGAAACATGAACCTTACCATCAGTAAGTTTAGAAACAGCTATTATGGCTGCTTGTAATTCTGCTTCTTTGCCTGCTAAAGTATAATCTAAATCGGCTGCTAGTGGCGCGCTTGCATATGCAGAAACAAAAATAGCCTTTGGGGCTTGATTTGGATTTGCAACAACATCATAAGGACGTTGTTTTACAAAAGGCCAACAACCTGCAGAAAACAAATAATTTTTTACCTCTTCTGCAGACATTTTCGCTGCATCTTTAGCTTCAAATTGTTTGTACTCTTGAGTTGTATCAGCAGCAATTTTAATTGCTAATACTTTTCTTCTTGCTCCTCGAATTACCTCTACAATCTTACCAGAAACAGGACTAGTAAATAAAATACGTTCGTCGCTTTTTGAATAAAAAAGCGCATCTCCAGCTTTTACTACAGTTCCTTCTTTTGAAATAAGTTTAGGTGTAATTCCATGAAAGTCTGATGGTTTAATTGCATAAACACTGCTTAAAGAAGCATTTGTAGTGTTTTTTTCTGCAGCACCAACGAGCTTAATATCTAAGCCTTTTTTAATACGAATGTCTTTTGACATAGTAAATTTGGAATATTTAGTTATCTAAAAAAATCATGCAAATTTAATGTTTTTAACCATTATTGATGAAGTATTTTGAATTATATATTTATTAAACTTTCTTATTTATATTTATTCTAAATAGATTATCTAATGAAAACGATTTCGTTCATCAACAAAAAAAACCTTGCACCTTAAACAGATACAAGGCCTAAACAAAAAATGTTGGGATCTCAGTTTTAAACAACCTTTATGTATTAAAAAGTTTGGTTAGCTATTTTTTGGTTGTGTATATAAAATTTTTAACAAATTATATTTCTTCACTGAGAACTTTACTACAATTTATTTACCTAGCTACTATCATTTAACTAAAAATATGCTTTCTTTATATTCATAGAAAACATAATCAAATATCCCTATTCTTATAGTTAAATGATACTATTTTTTTCTTAAATTGAATATACTTTTTCTCCCCATAGCAATTTTAAGATTTTTATACACTACAAAAATACCTTAAAATTTATACGTGTAAAATAAGTACTTACAGCATAAAATAAGTATACCTACGTAGTTAGACATTTTCTAATAATTCTTTATTGCTGTTAACCCAAGTAAAAAGTGACTCTGAAGTTGACGATAAAGCTAGCTTTGTTATAATATTAGACCGATGTTTATCTACTGTTCTTACCGAGATTGATAATATTTCTGCAATTTCTTTTGAAGTATTTTCTAATGCAACTAGTCTTAAAATTGTTCTTTCCGAAGGTGATAAATATTTTATTTTCTCTATTTCTGGTGATATTTCATTTTTAAAAATTTCATCAAAAATTGTGCTTGCATAAAAGTTACCTTTTAAAACCTCTTGAATACATTTATGAACTTCAGAAATAGGCTCATCTTTTAGCAAATACCCAGAAATATTCATTTTTTTTGATTTTAATACAAATCCTTTTTCTTTATGATATGTTAAAATGATGAATTTCGTTTTTATAGACTCTGATTGGCATTTTTGTATTACTTCGAAACCTGTTAAAAAAGGCATATTAATATCTAATATTGCTATTTGAGGTTTTTTAGAAACAATAATCTCTAACGCTTGTGCACCATTTATAGCTCCATCTAACACATTATATCCTAAATTTATTAATTCATCTTTTAATCCTTTTAAGAGAATAGGATGATCATCCGCAGCTAAAACACTTATATTATGATTCATTTTTTACAGGTATTGAGAAGATAAAACTGGTTCCTAAATCTAATTTACTATCTATCGATAGTTTTCCTTCTAGTATTCTAATTCTTTCAAAAATTGTTTTTAATCCTAAACTGTTTTTCTTCTTACTGTCGTTTACGTCAAAACCTTTTCCGTTATCAGATATCAAGGTAATAATCATATTTTCCTCTTTTTTAATAGTAACTGTAACAGATTTTGCCTTAGCGTGTTTTACAATATTTGTTAAACATTCCTGAATTAGTCTGTAATAATTTAAACTTGCACTTTCTGTAAAATAAGAGTTTACAGGATCTATATCCATAGAAAAAAACAAATCTGTTTGCTCATCATATTCGTTAATTAATTGTTCTATACTTTCTATTAAACCCAATTCTCTTAACAAAGTTGGATATAAACCTCTAGAAATACTTCTAACTTCGTCTAAAGCATTATTGGTTAAACTTGTAATTTCATCTTGCTGTAAATTTTGAGATTTACGTTTAATTAGTGTTAATTGTTGCCCAACACTATCGTGCAATTCTCTAGCTATTCTTGTACGCTCTTCTTCTTGTGATTGCAATAATGCCTGAGAAAATTTTTCTTGCTGAACGATTTCTTTCTTGGCTGAGTTTCTCGAATTTAATAATAGTGTAATAACAAATATGATTAACACCCCAATTCCTCCAAAGAGCATCCATTGATTTTTATTTCTATTTTGTAAAGCTAATAATGCAATATTACTTTCTTGAGCTTCAATTAGTAAGTTCTTTTTCTCGGTTTCGTACTTAATCTGTAAATCGTTAATTTTTGTAATTTTCTCAATAGAAAACAAACTATCATCTATTTGATGGTATTTTTTTAAATAATCGTGAGCGTTTTTATAATTTTTAGACTTGTATTCGATTTTAGACAACAAAAAACTCGCAAATCTTTCTTGATGAATACTTAAGTTTCTAGAATATAGTTCTGCTTTTAATGCAAACTCTTTAGCTTTAGAAAAATTATTCATTTCTAAATAAGTCTCAGAAATATCGTTACAAGTATGCGCTGCACTGGCATTTTTTTGTAATTTAACTTTTAGATTTAATGCCTTAAAAAGGTATTCTAAAGACTCATCATATCTTTTTAAATACCTAAGTGATGAGCCAATGTTTCCTAAAAAAATAGATTCATTTCTTTTAAAATTGCCATTTTTAGTTTTTTCTAAACCTTCCTTAAAAAGCATTATCGCCTTAAGAACTAGAGCATCATTATTAGTTCTGCTTCCTTCTTTTTGATAACTTGCTCCTAAATTTGTTAGGTTATTAATAACACCTTTTTCATTATTTAATTTTTTATAGATAACTATGGCTTTATTAAAATTAATTCTGGCAGTTGCTAAATCTGGAGTTAACAAATAAACCTCTCCTATATTCGTTAAGTTATCTGCAATTTGCAGTTCATTTTTATTTTGTTCAGCTATTTTTAATGATCTAAAATAGCTCTCTAAAGATGCATCATATTCAGAAATAGCATGATAAACCTTACCTAATTTATAATAACAATTGTAAATTTCTTTTTCATTTTTTAAATCAGAAAAAATAATTAAAGCCTGTTTTAAATTTTCTGATGCTGCATAATACTCATCAATTTGAGTATAATATTCACTTAGATACCTGTAACCAAAGGCAATTAAAGACCTATTCTTTATTTTTTTTGAGATCATTAAACCAGACGAAATACTTAAAAGTGCCTCTTTAAAATTTTCTTTTTCAAGAAACTCTAAACCACCTTTATACTTCATAGTAACAACTTCTACAGTATATTTTGATGAAGTATCAGAAGATTTCTGAGCATAAAAGATCTGTGTTAAAAAAACACAAAAAAAACACAAAAGATATTTTTGTGTCGTAATTTGTAAAAAAGTTTTGTCTCGCTCCATTTATGGGTGTTAAGATACAACTTATGAAGTACCTTTTGTAACTTACTTTAAAGGAGGTGAAAAAGGCACAATATTTGCACTCGTTTTAAAGTTCTAAATTTAGTATTTTTACAATGCTCAAAATATTGATATGACTCAAAAAATAATTATCTTATGTATACTTTTTACGACTAGTTTTTTTGCTCAAAATATAAAATCGATACAACTAAGACCTTTGCAAGAAAACAATTATTCTTCTATTGTACCGCTAGGAACTGTGTTAGAATTGTCTTTTGATGATTTAGATGCAGACAGTAAAGATTACAATTACAGGATAGAACACATGACGCATGATTGGCAAAAAAGCAGATTACTTTCTAGCCAATATATTGATGGTTTTGATGAAAATTCTATTCTCGAGGTTACCAATTCTTTTAATACCTTTCAAAATTACACGCATTATGCGGTGCAAATACCCAATGTAAATTCTGTAATTACCAAAAGTGGAAATTATTTAATTTCGGTTATTGATGATTATGATGAAGTTGTTTTTTCTAGAAAATTTGTATTATATGAATCTGTTACAACTGTTGGTGTTAATGTTTCGAGAAGCAGAAATACAAAAACCATAAACACGCAACAAACTGTTGAGTTTACGGTAAATCATCCTGGTTTACGCATCAATAATCCATCACAAGAAATAAATGTTGTTTTGTTAAAAAATCAAAATTGGAACGAACAAATAAGCGGTTTACAACCTACTTTTTTTCAACAAAATCAACTGCAATACACCTACGCTAACAAAACAAACTTTTGGGGAGGAAACGAATATTTAAATTTTGACAGCAAATTTATCAGAAACAAAAGCATTAATATTTTTCAAATAGAAATGAAAGATATTTTTCATCAGTATTTATATCCTTACACCTACAAAGAAGACATCAATTATAGATATAACCCAGATATTAACGGACAATTTGTAATTAGAACTTTAGACGCAGGGAACCCAAATACAGAAGCAGACTACGCCATGATGCATTTTACTTTATTTGCAGATGAACCTTTTGCAAACAAAGAAGTATACGTATATGGCGCCTTTAATAATTTTGAAATTTCAGAAGAAAACAAACTATTTTACAATTTTGAAGCTAAAAGTTATCAAGGTCAAATTTTACTAAAACAAGGTTTTTACAATTACACATTTGCTACTGTTGATGAACATAAAAATGTAGATACCAATCAAATTAATGGTACATTTTTTCAAACCGAAAACGAATATACTGTTTTAGTCTACTACAAACCTTTTGGTGGCTTGTACGACAGGGTTGTTGGTATTGGTGCAGGCTTCTTTAATCAAAGTAGATAATTAAAAAGTTTTAATTATGAATCTTATTCAAAAAAAACTATATTTACTACTATGATTGAGCAAATTACAAAAGGAATTAAAGTTTCTGTAAAAACTAAATATAATGGCACAAGCTATAGAAATAATAGGCTGTACCATATTTTTGCTTATTTTATTACGATCGAAAATAAATCTACAGATACTGTTCAATTAACCAGTCGTTTTTGGAAGATATTTGACTCCTTAAATAATATAGAAGTTGTAGAAGGAGAGGGCGTTATTGGGCAAACACCTATTTTGCAACCAAACGATAATTACACATACAGTTCTGGTTGTTATTTAGAATCTTCAATTGGTGCTATGACAGGTTATTATACGTTTAGAAACAGTAAAACATTGGAAAAATTTAAAGTAATTATACCAACTTTTCAACTTACAACTCCACTATTATCAAACTAAGAAAAACAAAAAAACAGGTAACCATAATTAAAGATGCTGAATGTTTAAATTGTGGGCATCCTTTTAACGGACAAGAAAAATTTTGTCCAGATTGCGGACAAGCAAATAAGGGCAACAACATAACCTTTAAAAGTTTTGTGCATGAAGTCTTTAATGGTATGTTTAATTTTGATGCGCAATTTTGGACAACTATTATTCCGCTTTTACTAAAGCCAGGTAAAGTTTCTAGAGATTATGTTGCGGGTAAAAGACAACGATATACAAATCCTTTTCGTTTTTATTTAACCGTTTCTATTGTCTTTTTTTTATTGGTTGGCCTCTACAACACAAAAGAAAAATACCAATCATTAGCAAAAGAAAATACAACCGAAATAATTAACGAAACTAAAAATAAAACTTCTAAAGCAGAAAAATTAGATTCTATTAAAAATAAAATAAATGAGGAAATGAAAAACTCATTTATAGCAGTTCCGGAAGCCACAAGAAAACAAATATTAGCAGAAATAGATAAAGAAGCAAACGACTCTACAGAATTTAAAACAAATAGTGGCGCTATTAATTTCGACTTTGGCAATGGAGAATCAAAATTAGATAAATTTGCAACCTATCAGAAAAATTATCCAAATTCTAACATAGATGTTGCACTAGATTCTTTAGGATATGACAAAAATTTTACAAATCGATTTATCTACACAAGAGCAAAAGCTATCAACTCATTTACGAAAAGTAAAGAAAGTAGAGATCAGTTTTTTAATCAGCTTTTATCTTCTGGCTCACTAGCTTTATTTATTTTATTACCCCTTTTTACATTATTTTTAAAGTTGTTTTATATCAGAAAAAAATACACGTATGTAGATCATTTAGTCTTTGTTTTTCACATTCAAACTGTGTTTTTCATGTTGTTTTCAATATTTTATATTTTTAAAATAGCTGGCACAGATCCAAAACTATGGATTTTTACAATTTTGTTTTTAATATATTTATTTATTGCTTTAAAACAATTTTATAAACAAGGATATTTAAAAACAACGATAAAGTTTATCCTTTTAAATATGAGTTATACTATTGTTGCAAGCATCGGTATTATATTTGTTTTAATTATTTCATTTGCAATATTCTAACCTCATCCTTTAAAAAATAGAAATACAATGACTAACCTAAACAACAAAGTAATCTTAGTTACCGGTTCATCTAAAGGAATTGGGAAAGAAGTGGCCATTTTATTAGCAAAAAATGGTGCGAAAATTATTGTGAATCATTCTAACAGCCAAAAAGAAGCAGATGCTACAGTAGCAGAAATTACACAAAATGGTGGCGAAGCCATCGTAATAAAAGCAGATGTAAGTGATAGAGTTCAGGTTACAGAATTATTTAATAAATCTATAGAAGTCTTTGGTAAAATAGATGTTTTGATAAATAATGCAGGCACCATGATTTCTAAAAAATTAAAAGACGCTACACAAGACGATTTTACAAAACAATTTGAAGTAAATGTAAGAGGCGTTTTTAATACGTTACAAGAAGCAGATAGCAAGTTGGCAGACAATGGAATTATTATCAATTTTTCATCTAGCACCACAAAATTAATGCTACCAACCTACGCTATTTATTCAGCTACAAAAGCGGCAGTTGAGCAAATTACTAGAGTTTTTGCAAAAGAAATAGGAAGAGGAATTTCTGTAAATGCCATTGCTCCAGGTGCCACAGAAACAGAACTTTTTATGAATGGAAAATCTCAAGAATTTATTGACAAATTAAGTGCTATGAATGCTTTTAACAGATTGGCACAACCTATCGATATTGCAAGAGTTGTATTATTCTTGGCTAGCGATATTCTAAATGGATTTCTGGACAAGTAATTGGTGCTAATGGCGCATTAGTATAATACAAAACCAACCAAAGTAAGTTGTTTATAAATCTATTTACATTTTTTTAACCTCATCCTTTAAAAAAAATCAAAATACGTAATTTCTATTTATTTTGTTCTTTTTTGATAGCTGTTATTCTACCAGTTTCCACAAAAACACGTTTCATCTTAGATTTATTTACAAAATCTATTTTCTTCACTATACCAAAAAACTTAAACGGAAAAGACTATTTTTTAACAAACTACTTGTGTTCAGCTAATTAATTTTGTATTATTGAATTTCCAAATTGGTTTCCCAATCTGGTTTACCAGAAACTTAACTTAATTAATACTGCAGAAGATGAAAAAAAAGTACTTCTTTTTAGTAATACTATTTTTATTAGTAGCTAAAATTTCCAACTCACAAAACAAAACTTATACTATTGATGACCCAGAAGACATACAAAATGTCATATATCAACCAGGAGATATCATCATTTTAAAAAATGGAACGTATTCTACTGATGAAAGAAAAAACTTTCTAGGATCTGGAACTGCAGAAAATCCTGTTATTTTTAGAGCAGAAACACCTGGTGGTGTAATTTTTACTGGTGGATTTAAAATGAATATTGGTGGAGAATCTGATGGTGCTACTAAAATTGCTACTGGAGAATATTTAATTGTAGATGGTTTTCATTGGAAAGGTGGTTATGGAGCAAGTAATTTTATTCAGTTTAGAAACGGTTATGATTATGCGCATTATAGTACTATTAGAAACTGTGTTATTGATGGTTTAGGTGTTGATCCAGATGATTTAGCAGAAGATTTAGCTGATGAACAAATTACAAAACACAGATGGATTGTTTTATACGGAACATATAACAATGTTATAAACTGCACATTTATGAATAAAGTAACTGCAGGAGTAATAATTCTTGGAGAATATGCATACAATGCATTTCCAGAAGTTGCTGATGGAGAACCAGAAATAAACAATAGTTGTGCAGAAGTTGGTCATACAATAATGAACAATTATTTCTATAATTTTGAAAAATTGACAGAATTATATGGTACCAAAGCAAATGGAGATGATTTATCTAACGCTGGTGATAGCGAAACAATTCGTATTGGTACAAGTTCTTATCAAATGGTAAATAGTAATGTTACAGTTAGTAATAATTACTTTGTGCAATCTGATGGTGAAAACGAAATTATTACAAACAAAAGCAAAGGAAATACATACACAAATAATACTTTTAGAAGATGTAGAGGATCTTTAGTACTACGTCATGGTTCTGACGCAACAGTAAATGGAAATTTCTTCATTGGTGAGAATGTAGACGGAACTGGAGGAATTAGAATATCTGACAGTAATCATTCAATTACAGACAATTACATTCAAGATTGTATTACAGTTGCTAATTATGCAAAATGGAATAACGGTATCACCTTTATTGGTGGAAGTGCAAATGCGGCTGTTTCTTGTACTTCTGATGACGTTTCTAACGGTTATCAAACCAGTGAAAACATTACGGTTTCAAATAACACCATTGTAAATACAAACGCACCTCTTTTTTATAATGTAAACGTAGACAATAATAAAGATGTAAAAGGAATCGTATCTAACAATTTAATCTACTTTGCTGAAAACAACAGTAATATAACAAATGTAATTACTGGAGATACAGCTACTTCATATTCAGACATCGGAGCATCTTTAACCTATTCTGGTAATGTTTTTAACGGAACAGCCTTAGGTGCAACAAATACTGGTTTTTCTGAAGAAACAGGAATTACAGCTTCTGTAAATGGAGAAATATTCTCGTTTTCTGGAACAGGATCTGAGGGTAAAGGAGCAAATATTGGGTCTCGTTTACCAATTAAAGATAGTGATGTTGGTAACGACGGAATTGGTGCTTGTTTTGTAGATTACCAAGGAAACTCAATTGCAACTCCTACATGTAACTCAATTGTAATTACGCCAACAGAAACATTAAATCTTAGCACTTTAGCTACATTTAGCGCAGAAGCTTCTAATGCCGATCTTGTAGTTACTGCAAATGTAAGTTGGACTGCAGTTGCTAATAACGATTGGATTTCTATAGATATTACCTCAGGAACAGGGAATGAAACAGTTTCTGTATCTGTTACTCAAAACACAGAAACTACAAACAGAACGGGTACTGTAACTTTTACGCAAGTTGCAGGTGGTGACGATATTGTAAGAGTTTTAACTGTAAACCAAGACGGAGCAGATTTAACTGATTTATATTCCTTAATTAACGTTGGAACAGGTTTGTCTACTGATAAAGTTACAGTTCATTCTTTTTCTAAAGAGAACTCGTCTAAAACTGAATTAGCAGTTAAATCTTTAGATAAAGACATGGGTACATTATGGGCGGCTGATGATGACTCTGTTCTTTCTGGAGACTATAAAGGTGATGGAGAATATGTAATTTATGATTTAGGAAGTGAAGAACATCTTAATTTAATTCAATTTAGTACTACTGATAAAAGTGATGCATTTGGAGTTCAAATTTGGATATCTACAACAGGAACAGAAACTGCTGATTTTACTAAAATATTACCTACCACAGGAGATTTATTATTTACAAAAACAAGTACTACCGATTTTAATCAATATCAGGTTGATGTAGATGCTCGTTATGTAAAACTAATGGGTTTTGGTAGATTTAATAGTGCAGGTGATAATAGAGAAAGTGCTTGGACAGCAATTACAGAAATTGAGTTTTATGGTCCTAGTTCTTTATCTGTAAATGATTTTACTTCAGTAGAAGATTTAGGAATTGAATTTTATCCAAATCCTGTTAAAAACCATAAATTATTTATCAAGAGAACTTCAACCGATTTTAACTCAGTGACTATTTATTCTGTTTTAGGTCAAAAAGTTTTAGACATTCAATTAAGTGACACGAATCTTAACGAAGAAGTTAGTTTATCTACTTTGAAAAAAGGAGTCTATTTTATTGAAATCAGTAATGGAAATCAAAAGGGAATTAAAAAAATAATAGTTAGTGAATAATTAACGATAACACTAAAATTTTAAAACAGCTATCTAATTCGGTAGCTGTTTTTTACTTTAGAAACCCTTTTAGTTTAAAAATTTACTTCAAGGTTTCTGATGTTATTTTCTGATTTTTCTAAAAAATCGATATAAGAAATATCAACCTTAGAATTTTTTCTAATGACTGATGTGATACTTACAGTTTCAACAAAAGCACGTTTCATTTTTAGCGAAATTTCTTTATTTCCAAAGTTTTCATTTTGATGAAATTCTAGGATTTTTTCTTGATGAAATTCAGTGTTTTCTATGATCCAATTTGCAAACCACTCTTTTCTTAGTTGCTTCATTTCATCAGTATACAAAGTAGATGACGACCAAATTTTAGGTTCTTGCCCTAGTTTTGTAACCTGTTTTGTTGTTCCGTCCCAAACCAATTCATAGGTTTCTAATTGCTTATGATAAGCAACTAAAATCAACGTAAATGGTTCTACATCAGTAAAATTAAACTCATTTATATACACAAGTGCATCATCCGCAGAAAGTATATTTTTTACAATAATACCTCTACTCATTTTATACTCTTTATTTCTAAGATGATTTGCAAACGCACCATTTAGCAAGCAAACCAATCTATTTTTAGTACTTGTTCCAATCCAAGTTCCTCCTGCCAATTCATCTTTTGGATATATTAATTCAACTCCGTTTTCATCATATTTTAATGGTGGAATTGTTTTTCTTAAGGGAGTTTCATCTCGATTAGAGGTTAAAATAAAATCATTTTTCCCTAAAGGAAGGTACGTAACTGTGCACATATATATTTTTTTACTATTGTGATAAACCTTGCATTTTAAACTAATTTTTGAGCTTTCCTTAATAAAAGAGACCAAATATCAATTAAATTTATTGAAACAAAAACCGTAACTTTGCTTTATTCAAAATTAGTAGATTCAAATTTAAAAAACACACAAAATGGCAAGAGGATTTTTTAATGTTCCAAAAGCAGTAAATGAACCCGTAAAAGGATACGCTCCTGGTTCTCCAGAAAGAGCTGAATTATTAGCTACTTATAAAGCAATGTTTAACAGCAATATTGATGTGCCAATGCACATTAATGGCGAAGAAGTTAGAACAGGAAACACCAAAAACATTACACCTCCTCATGATCATAAACATGTTGTTGGTCAATATCACACAGCAGATAAAACACATGTAGATGCTGCAATTTCTACAGCTTTGGCTGCAAGAGAAGCTTGGTCTAACGTTTCTTGGATGGAACGTGCTTCAATTTTCTTAAAGGCTGCTGAATTATTAGCAGGACCTTATAGAGCAAGAATGAATGCTGCAACTATGATTGCACAATCTAAAAATGTGTATCAAGCAGAAATTGATGCGGCTTGCGAAATGATCGATTTCTTCCGTTTTAACGTAGAATATATGACGGATATTTTTAAAGATCAGCCAACATCTTCTCCAGGAGTTTGGAATAGAGTTGAGTATAGACCTTTAGAAGGATTTATCTATGCAATTTCTCCTTTTAACTTTACTTCTATAGCAGCAAATTTGCCTGCATCAGCTGCTTTAATGGGTAATGTTGTTGTTTGGAAACCTTCTGATCATCAAGCATATTCTGCACAAGTAATTGTAGATTTATTTAAAGAAGCTGGTTTGCCAGATGGTGTTATAAACGTAGTTTATGGAGATCCTGTGATGATTTCTGATACTGTTTTAGCGTCTCCAGATTTCTCTGGATTACACTTTACAGGTTCAACTCATGTTTTTAAAGAATTATGGAAACAAATAGGAAACAATATTCATACCTATAAAACGTATCCAAGAATTGTTGGAGAAACTGGTGGAAAAGATTTTATTTGGGTTCATAATTCATCAAATCCTTTACAAGTTGCTACTGCAATGACAAGAGGCGCTTTTGAATACCAAGGTCAAAAATGTTCTGCAGCTTCGCGTTCTTACATTCCTGCGTCTCTTTGGCCAGAAATTAAGAAACACTTAATTGCACAAACTAGCGAGTTAAAAATGGGTTCTCCAGAAGACACATCAAACTTTGTAAATGCCGTGATTCATGAAGGTTCTTTTGATAAAATTGTAAGCTATATAGATGCTGCAAAAGCGGATAAAGATGCCGAAATAATTATTGGTGGAAATTATGATAAATCTGTTGGTTATTTTATTGAGCCAACTGTAATTGTTACGAAATCTCCAAAGTACGCAACAATGCATACCGAGTTATTTGGTCCAGTTATGACTGTTTATGTTTACGAAGATGCAGAATGGGAAGCTTCTTTAAAATTAGTTGATGAAACTTCTGAATATGCATTAACAGGTGCAATTTTTTCTACGGATAGATACATCGTTGAAAAAGCGTCTAAAGCATTAGAAAATGCTGCTGGAAACTTTTATATTAACGACAAACCTTCAGGAGCAGTTGTTGGCCAGCAACCATTTGGAGGAGCAAGAGCTTCTGGAACAAATGACAAAGCTGGTTCTGCACAAAATTTATTACGTTGGACTTCTGTTAGATTGATAAAAGAAACATTGGTACCGCCAACAGATTATAAATATCCTTTCTTGGGATAAATCAAAAATTATTATTTTTAAAAAAACCGTATCAAATTTGATGCGGTTTTTTTATTTCCTTATTTTAGACAAAAACTTGTTAAAATCTATG
>JANQTQ010000224.1 GCA_030731625.1 Polaribacter sp.
AAATTGAAGGAGAAATGGGAGATTCTAAAATGGGTCTTCATGCACGTTTAATGTCGCAAGCTTTGCGTAAATTAACGGGTACAATTTCTAAAACAAAATGTACTGTAATCTTTATCAATCAGTTAAGAGATAAAATTGGAGTAATGTTTGGAAACCCAGAAACAACAACTGGAGGAAATGCATTAAAATTTTATGCTTCTGTTCGTTTAGATATTAGAAGAAGAACACAAATTAAAGACGGAGACAAAGTTATTGGAAACAGTACCAAAGTTAAAGTTGTAAAAAATAAAGTAGCGCCACCTTTTCAAGTTGCAGAATTTGATATTATGTACGGAGAAGGAATCTCTAAAGTTGGTGAAATTTTAGATATTGGTGTAGAATTAGGTATTGTAAAGAAAGCTGGATCTTGGTTTAGTTATGGTGAAACTAAATTAGGTCAAGGTAGAGATGCTGTAAAAGGATTGATTAAAGACAATCCTGAATTAGCAGACGAGTTAGAAAAGAAAATAAAAGAAGCTATTGAAAACCAAGAATAAGTATTAAAAGTTCTAACTATTATTATTAAAACTGCTGTAGAAGTAATCAATCTGCAGCAGTTTTTTTTATTTTTATAATATGATTACAATATCAGAAAACATACAATTAATGCCCATTTTAGCCTCAGATTCAGAAACGTTGTTTAGGCTGATGAAAGAAGTGTATCCGTTGGCTTACAGTCATTTTTGGGTTGATAAAGGCGATTGGTATGTATACTCACAATATTCAAAAGAAAATATTTTAAAAGAGTTATCAGTAGAAAACGCAGCCTATTATTTTGTACTTTATAATGATGAAATTATTGGTAATTTTAGGTTTGTTTGGGATGAAAAATTAGCTGGTTTATCCGAAGAAAAACAAGTAAAATTACACAGAATTTACCTGCATCAAAAAACACAAGGAAAAGGAATTGGAAAAAAACTACTTTCTTGGTTAGAAGAAAAAGCCAAACAAAAAGGCTATAAAATTATTTGGTTAGATACTATGGATGAGCAGCCACAAGCTTTTGAATTTTATAAAAAAATGGGCTATACATACCATTCTCATACTTTTTTACCCTTTGATTTATTGCATAAAGAAGTACGAAAAATGAGTCAGGTTTTTAAAAAGCTAGATAAAATTACTCATTAGACAATATTTTTACCAACCAAAGTATAAAATACGCTCCAATTCCTAAACCAGCAAATAAAACTAATAGCACTAATAATATTCTAATATTTTTTGCGGTAAATTGTGTTTTTGTACTTAACCATTCACATACTCCTAAAATCATAATTTTTGTTTTTATGTATGCAAAAGTAAGATAATTTGTGCACGTTATGCTTGTCATACACAAAAAAACAGATAATTTGTGTACGTTATGTTTATCATACTCAAAAAAAGCATATTTTTGTGTATAAACTTCAATTATGAATTCTTTTAAAGTATCATCATTGCCACCAAATATTGACTGTGAATCAGTTAATATTCTTAAAGCACTAACAAAATCAGCCAGATCTTTAGCAGAGTTAAAAGGAGAAATTAAAAAGATACCAAATTCACAAATTCTTATTGATACTTTATCTCTACAAGAAGCAAGAGATAGTAATGAGGTTGAAAATATTGTAACAACAAATGATGAAATTTTTAAAGAAATTGTTGAAAAAAATATAACATCTTTAGAAGTAAAAGAAGCAACTAATTATGCCTTTGCTTTAAAATTTGGATTCAATTTAATAAAAGAGAGGGGAATTTTAACAATAAACGATATTAAGAAAATACAAGAAATAATCTCACCAAATCACCCAATAAGAAAAATACCAGGTACAAATCTAAAAAATGCTAAAAGAGAAATTATTTATACTCCGCCTCAAAACTACGACGAAATAACAAATCTTTTAAATAATTTAGAAGAGTATATAAATTATCCTAAATTTCATGAGATAGATAGTTTAATAAAAATGCCTATAATCCATTATCAATTCGAAAGTATTCACCCTTTTTATGATGGAAATGGAAGAACGGGACGATTATTAAATATATTATTTTTAGTGCAACAAAAATTATTAGACATTCCTGTTTTATATTTAAGTAGTTATGTTATAAGGAATAAAGCTATGTATTATAAATTATTACAAGATGTTAGAACAGAAAATAATTGGGAAGAATGGATTATTTGGATGTTAAAAGGAGTCGAAGAAACATCTAAAGAAACCATAAAAGTTGTTAATAATATAAAAATTTTAATGGACAATTATAAAACAAAAATTAGATCAGAATTTAGCTTTTATAGTCATGAATTAATAAATACGCTTTTTAAATATCCATATACAAAAATTGACTTCTTATCTAAAGAATTAAAAGTACACAGAAATACTGCAAGTAGTTATTTAAATACATTAACAGATGCAGGATTATTAACAAAAATTAAAATTGGTAAAAGTAATTATTATCTAAACAAACCATTATTTGATATTTTAAAAGACAGATAATTGTTTAAATCTAACCTTTAAAAGGAGGTATTTCTCTTACCAACCTTTCTATTTCTTTTACAATTTCAATTCTATTTTTTGATGTAAATTCGAAGTATAAATTTTCCCAATCAGCATCATAATCAATTTTTTTAGTTTTGGGATTTACTACTTCGGTTAAATTGATTACACGCAAATAAAAATGACCATTTACATCATTTTCTGGTCTAAAATCTAAATTGATAGCTCTTTGTAAACTATAATTATTTAAGTGTAAAAGAGAGCTAGCATCTAAATAATGCATGGTTTCTTCTGTAGGATCTGCTTCATAAAATAAATTCCATTCTACATTCCAGCTACCAGTAATTCGTAAAGGTTGTAAATCTATTTCATCCATTTATAATCCAGTACTTCCAAAACCACCAGCACCTCGTTCTGTTTCGCTTAAAACGGTAACTTCTTGCCAATTTGCACGTTCATGTTTGGCAATAATTAATTGCGCAATTCTTTCTCCATCATTTATCACAAAATCGTCATTTGATAAATTTACTAAAATTACCCCAATTTCTCCTCTATAATCTGCATCTACAGTTCCAGGAGAATTTAAAACAGTAATTCCGTTTTTAGCAGCCAAACCACTTCTAGGTCTTACTTGTGCTTCAAAACCAACAGGTAAAGCTATAAATAAACCCGTTTTAACAATCGTTCTTTCTAAAGGTTTAAGTGTTATAGAGGCATCAATATTTGCTCTTAAATCCATTCCTGCTGCGCCTTCTGTTTCGTAAGTTGGTGTTGCGTGTTTAGATTTGTTAATGATTTGTACGTTCATAAGTTTATAAATTATATAAAAATGTAATGACTTCTAAAAATTCTGCTTTCCAAAAAGACTCGGTGTGTTTTCCTTCTGCAACAATTTTTGTGTGAATATTTTCTTTCGGAAAACCAGTTTCTAACAATAATTTTTCCATGTTTTGAGTATCAGGAACCATAGCATCTCCTTCTTTTTCGCCTACTAATAAAAAGAGTTTTGTCTTTTTCTGATTTCCATTTTCTTTAGCAAAATCAGTTACTTTATTAGAAAACCAAAAAGAGGTAGAAAGAGCGCCAATTTTACCAAAAACTTCGGGATGTTTCAATCCTCCATAAAAAGAAATTAGTCCGCCGAGAGAACTCCCAATAATTGCCGTTTGATTTCCTTCGGATTGTGTTCTATAATTTTTATCGATAAAAGATTTTAACGTATTTGCTAAAAAATTGATGTAGATATCTCCTTTTCCGCCACCATATTTTTCGTGTTTCCAAGGTGTGTATTCTTCAATTCTTTTTTCTCCACCATTTTCTACGCCAACTACAATAAAGCTTTTTCCTGTTTTTTTGTAGAGTTCATTTAGAGTTTCATCAATACCCCATTCACCAACAAAAGAAGTAACATCATCAAATAAATTCTGAGCATCGTGCATATAAATTACAGGATAATTTTCTGTTGATGTAGTATAATTTGGCGGTAAATACAACCAAACTTTATGAGAAATATCGTTTAATCCATCAATAATAAACTCTTTTTTTAAGATAGAAACATTGGCTGCTTTTGTAGATTTTTTTTCATCTGTTTTTGCTGATGAAATTTCCTTTTTTTGAGCGTATATTTTGGTAGAAAATATCAGAAATACAAAGGATACAAAAAGCAGTATTGTTAGTTTCATAATTATCGTTTTAAAAGTTGTTTAATTTCCTTTTTCTCGTTAAAATAAATCAATCCGAAGAAAAGAAAAATAGTGATTAAAGAAAACCAATATTGACCTCTAAACAGATGAAAAGAAACCAAACCAAAAACGGTAGCTGAAAGTACATAAAACGAAACTTTTTTAAGCTTATAATTTACAGGATAATGTTTTTGCCCCACAAAATAAGAAATCATCATCATGGTGCCAAATGCAAATAAAGTTGCCCAAGCAGAAGCCATAAAGCCAATTTCAGGAATCATTACCACATTAAAAACAATCGTAATAAAAGCACCAATAATAGAAAAATACATCCCGAATTTAGTCTTGTCTGTAAGTTTGTACCAAATTGATAAAATGTTGTAAATACCTAGAAATAAGTTGGCTAAAAGTATAATGGGTACAATAGAAAGTGCTTCGAAATATTCTGGTTTTCCTAATAAAATGGTGGCAAATAAATCAATAAAAACAACTACAATTAGCATAAAAAAGGCGCCAAAAATGGTAAACCAAGTCAGAATTTTAGAATAGGTTTCTTTGGCATTTTTTTTATCAGCATTATTAAAGAAAAAAGGCTCTGCTCCCATTCTAAAAGCTACAATATACAAAGTCATAAAAACGCCTAATTTGTAACAAGCGGCATAGATTCCCATTTGTTTTTCGCCCAAAATATCACCTAATAAAAGCTTGTCTAAGTTTTCGTTGGTTACAAAAGCTAAACTACCAATCATAATAGGAAAACTATACACCAACATCCTTTTAAAAAGTTGGGTGTCAAATTGAAGTTTAAATTTAAAAATAGCAGGAATTAGTATTAAAAAAGTAGACAAACTTGCCACAGTTCCTGCAACAAAAATGTGAATAACTTTTGGATAATCATTATAATAAGTTATAAGCGATTCTGGTAAAGAAATTTTATTCTGAATTGCATACGGAACAAACCATAAAAAGAAAATATTTAAAAGGGTAAAAACCCCAATATTTAAGATTTTAATTGCTGTAAATTTTAAAGGTTTATTAGTAACGCGTAAATAGGCAAAAGGCACAACAACAATGGTGTCTAAGACAATTGTGTAGACTAATAATTTAAAAAATAAAGGATTTTCAAATCCGAAGAAAGCAGCAATAGATTCATTAAAATACAGAGCTAAAAATAAAAATAGCAAACTTGAAATTAACAGACTTATAAATGATGTACCAACTACTTTCCCTTTTTCTTTTTCTCGAGAAAAAAAACGAAAAAATGCGGTTTCCATTCCAAATGTTAATAATGCATTTAAATACGCTGCGTACACATAATAATCTGTGTTTACGGCATATTTTTCTGCATCTAAAGTTGAGGTATGTAATTTTACCAAAAAGATGTTGATGGCACGTGGCAAAACAGCACCTATTCCGTAGATAATTGTGTCTTTAAAAAAACGTTTTAAGGAACTCAAAATGTAAAATTATTGTGGACAAAGATAATAAAACAGTCAAGGATTTAGTATAAGTTAATAGTTTTCTTACATTTGAATTTTTTAATTGATATATATGAGCAAGCATCAGAAAATTGCGGTTTTTGGAGGAGGAAGTTGGGCAACTGCCATTGTTAAAATGTTGACAGAGAATTTAGAAACTGTTGGTTGGTATATGAGAAATGCACAATCTGTAAGATATATTAAATTAAATAATCACAATCCAAAATACTTAAGTTCTGCAGAATTTGATACAAATCAACTAGATTTATCTAGTGATATTAATTACATGGTTGCTAATTATGACGTGTTAATTTTTGCAATTCCGTCTGCTTTTTTAACAAGTGAGCTTCAAAAACTAAAAACATCTTTAGAAGGAAAAACTATTTTTTCTGCCATTAAAGGGATTGTTCCGGAAACAGGATTAATTGTTGGCGAACATTTTAATAGCCAATACAATATTCCCTTATTAAACATTGGTGTAATTACAGGTCCTTGTCATGCAGAAGAAGTTGCTATGGAGCGTTTATCGTATTTAACAATTGCTTCTCAAGACGAAGAAAAGGCTCTTAAAATGTCTAGTGCTTTAGAAAGTGATTATATAAAAACCAAAATTTCTGATGATATTATTGGTACAGAATATGCCGCTATGTTAAAGAATATTTATGCAGTTGCTGCAGGAATAGCGCATGGTTTAGGTTATGGAGATAATTTTCAATCTGTATTAATGAGTAATGCAATTCGTGAAATGAAACGCTTTATTAAAAAAGTACATAAAATGAAGCGAAACATTAACGACTCTGCTTATTTGGGCGATTTGTTGGTAACTGGGTATTCTACTTTTAGTAGAAATAGACAATTTGGTAATATGGTTGGTAAAGGCTACACCGTTAAATCTGCCCAATTAGAAATGAGTATGATAGCAGAAGGTTATTATGCAACAAAGTGCGCCTATAAAATAAAGGAAGAAAATGATGCAAAAACACCAATTATAGACGCTGTTTATAATGTTTTGTATGGAAATAAAAATCCTAAAAAAGAATTTAAAAAGTTGACAAATAAATTAGATTAATTGTTTAATTTTGAACAATTAATTATGTTTTTAAACTTTTACCATGAAAACAATACAAGAAGTTGTAGAAAGTACCATTAGAAAAACACCTTTTATAGAAGAAGCTTTAAACGAAAAGTTGATAAATGTTTCTTCTTTAGCAAGAATTATTTTACCAGAAGTATCTGCAGCTTTAAAAAAAAGTGTAAAGGTTGGCGCTGTAATGATGGCGATTAACAGACTTTCGCCAGCAAGCGAATTACGCATTAGAAAGAACATAAAAAAGCTTGCTTTAGATTTAGGTGATGTAATTGTTCGCTCTGACTTGTGCGATTTTACCTTTAAAAACACCCCTTCTCTATTGCGCGAAATCGCTAAAATATTAACTAAATCTTCAGAAAATTCTGATTACTTTTTAACAGTATCTCAAGGAATTTTTGAAACAAATATTGTTACCAGTAAAAATTTAAGACCTTTTGTTGAAGAAATTTTTGAACAAGAAACTTTAATAAGTAGTGTTTTAGAATTGGCTTCAATTACTATAAAATTACCAAAAGAAAATTTAGATCAATCGGGTATTTATTACTTTATCTTAAAACAATTAGCTTGGGCAGATATTCCTTTACAAGAAATTATTTCTACAACAAACGAAATGACCATCGTTGTTAAAGAACAAGATATTAACCAAACATTTGCCATTTTAATGGATATGAAATTAAGCTAATTTTTTACTAAAAATGGCAAAACAAGATCCTTATGCAGCACTAAGAATAAAGGAATTTAATATTTTTTTATTGGTTAGGTTTTTACTCGTTTTTGGTTGGTCTATGCAATTTATTGTTATTGAATGGCAAGTTTATAGTATCACAAAAGATCCTTTATCATTAGGTATTATTGGTTTAATGGAAATTATTCCCGCTTTTTCTATGGCTTTATTTGCTGGTCATATTGTAGATCAAAAAGAAAAAAGAAACTTATTAGCAATTTGTACAGCCGCTTTTTCATTGATTAGTTTAGGCTTGTTTTTTTTAACTTCAGAAGCTATTACAGGTCATTGGTCTACAAATGCAACACTGTATACAATTTATGGGTTGGTTTTCTTTGGCGGATTTTTACGATCTTTTTTTGGACCAACTATTTTCTCTTTAGTGGCACTTTTAGTTCCTAAAAAAATATATCATAATGCGGCAACTTGGAGTTCAAGTACCTGGAAAACAGCCACTGTTTCTGGAACTCTTTTTGGTGGTTTTTTTATTAGTTGGATAGGTGTTGATAAAACGTTATGTCTCGTTTTTATCTTAGTAATTTTATCGCTAATTTTTCTTTTTCAAATTAAAAAGAAACCTATTTTAAATAAAAATATTGGCGAACCTATTCTAAAAAGCTTAAAAGTTGGGGTAAAGTTTGTTTTTCAAAATAAAGCAATTTTAGGCGCATTAAGTTTAGATATGATTGCTGTTTTATTTGGAGGAACGGTGGCTATTTTATCTGTTTTTGCACAAGATATTTTAAAAGTAGGTCCAGAAGGTTTTGGTATTTTAAATGCATCAATCTCTTTAGGAAGTATTGTTACAATGTTGTTAACAACTTACATTCCTATCAATCAAAATACAGGAAAAAAAATGTTAATATCTGTCTTTATTTTTGGAGTAAGTATGATTGCTTTTGGTTTGTCTTCTATCTTTTGGGTAAGTGTATTCGCATTATTTGTAAGCGGCGCTGCAGACGGAATTTCGATGGTAATTCGTCAAACAATTTTACAATTAAAAACACCAGATGATATGCGCGGAAGAGTCTCTTCTGTAAACTCAATGTTTGTAGGTTCTTCTAATGAATTAGGTGCTTTTGAAAGTGGCTTAGCGGCAAAATTAATAGGACCCGTTGCTGCGGTAGTTTTTGGTGGAACGATGACTTTAATTACAGTAGTTACCACAGGAATTGTAAGTCCAACCATTAGAAATCTAGATTTAACAGCAGATATCGAAGAGAGTGAAAAGGATGTGTAAATTTTAGATTTTTGGTCATAATTTTATTAAATTGCAATAAAATTGTTAATGAAAAATCTCTGTATACTTTGTTTTTTACTATGTTCATCAATTAGTTTTTCACAAAAAATTACATTCAAAGTTTTATCATCTTCTACAAAAGAACCCATAGAAAAAGCGCATATTTTTTTTCTTGATACTGCCATTTATACGGATGAAAATGGCGTGTTTTCTCTTGATTTATTAAGTAAAAAAAGTATTACAATTAGCATTTCTCATCTTCAATATAAGAACCTAGAAATGCGCTACCAGAAAGATGTTTCAAATACAATAATTTTTCTTGATGAAAAAGAAGAAGCGTTAAAAGGGATAAAAATTAGTACTAAAAAACAGCTTAAAAGTAGCATCGATTTTAAGAAATTACAAGACATGCCTAAAGCGGTTTATTCTTTCGGATCAATTATAAAGGAGAATAAAATTTATGTATTTGGCGGTGATGTTTCTAGTGAATACGAAAAAAACAAAGAAGGATTAAGTCAACTTCAATCTAGTAGTGAAGCAGAAATCATGAAGTTTTTAACAAAGCCAAAACCTATAAGTTTTAATAATTATTTGGGCGACATTCAGTTTTATGATAGTGCACAACAAAAATGGCAAATTCAAAAAGATAAAATCATTCATAGAGCCTATCACAACGCCATTATTTATAAAGACACTGTTCTAATAATTGGAGGCAAAATGTTGTCTAAAAAGAAGGTAAGCGAATTGTTGGCTAATGAAATAGAATATGTTTCATTAAAAGATTTATCTATTCAAAAAGATGAGACCAATCCTCATCAAGCTGTAGATTTTGGCTCTGTTTTATATGATGACAAAATACTGGTTTTTGGTGGTTCTACGAAACAACTTAAAAACGGAAAAATTATTTTTTCTGATGAAATTCACTTTTACGATTTAAAAACGGGTTATTGGTATTTTTTAACTAAAATGCCCAATGCAAAAGAAGTTACGGGTATTGTTTTTGAAGATAAATTATATTTATTTGGTGGTTTTAATCAAAAGAATTTATCAGAAATAGAATCATTTAACTTTAAAACAGGTATTTGGAAAAATGAAGGAACTCTTTTTAGAGGAATGAGAAAACCTGCAATAACTAAAGATGGTGAATTTATTTACCTACAAGAAGATGGTAAAATGATAACATTTGAGCCTAAAACAAATATTTTAAAAGAATACAAAATCGATTTAAATTTGAACAACGCTAACATGCATTTTTTAAATGAAAATTTATATTTAATTGGTGGTTATCATGTTGAAGATTATAGGAAATTTGCTTCAAACGGACTGTTTAGTATAGCTGTTTCAGAGTTTTTTAATACAGAACCTATCAGAATTAAAACTCTAAGGAGTTTGAATTAATTCAATTATAAACTTTTGTAAAGTAAATTTGTAATATTATTTTGTTGAAACTAGTAGAATTTTAAATTTCATAAAAATCTTAAAACAATATGAACGAAATTATTTCATAAAAAAAACCGGCTGTTATATGTAACAACCGGTTTTTTGTTTTTACTTAACTTGTACAATCGTTAAGATGGTTTTTACAGTTAATTTAAGGCCTGTTTCATCACCTTTAGAGTCAATTTCGTCAATTTCTCTAGAACTCCAAGTTATTGAGAATTTTTTACCGATGTTTTCATCATCTTCCAAACCTAATTCTACGTTTTCATCTAATTCGTAAAATAAATGTTCTACTTTTTTATCATCAATAAATCTATAATAATCGTTTTCTGTAACACCTTTATAAGTTGCTACTAAAGTATTATCTTAAAAAGTAACTTTTTTAGCTGAAAAAGAAACCGCAATAAACAGCACTAACGCTGCAGTAAATAATTTTTTCATTTTTTATGAATATTAAAATCCTACTCAAATGTAATAATTTTTTTAATTGAAATTTAAAATTGATGTTAAATTTTCATTGAGAAATTCAATATTTTTTTCAGCTGTTTTTTTATCTAATTTCAGCTGATTTTCAAACAGTTGCGTTACATAATCTTTGTATAAATCTACACTTGGTTTGTCGAAAAATAACCTACCAGTTCTGCGCATAAAAAAATCTGTTGGGTTGCAAGCCATTTCAAAGTTTATGGTAAACCAAACTTCTGCTTTTATCATTTTTTCTTGCTGATTTTCTTCAGTAAATTCATCAAACTTTTTTAGAATCAAATCTGTTTGTTTGCCATAATTATACACTAAATATTCTGCATCTTTTTGAGAGAAATCTACTTCTGCAATTCTATTATAAATAGCATCTGTATAACTTTGTACTTCTTTAGAGTTTTTAAAAGTTCCACCAGAAAGCACTAATTTTTCGGTTTTAACTTCGTCAAATTCTTTATCAAAACGACGTTTGTATTTTTTAGTAACTAAATCTACAATTCGTTCTGCCATTTTTCTATAACCCGTTAATTTACCTCCGGCAATAGAAATAAGTTCTGTATCAGAAACAAAAATTTCATCTTTTCTAGACAATTCTGATGCCGATTTTCCTTCTTCATGAATTAAAGGACGCAAACCAGCCCAAGAAGATTGTATGTCTTCTAAAGTTAAATTTATTTTTGGAAACATGTTGTTCACTGCTGATATTAAATAAGATGCATCAACAATACTTGTGTTTACATTATTTTTATCCTTTTGAAAATTGGTGTCTGTTGTGCCAAAATAAGTCACTTTTCCTCTTGGAATTGCAAACATCATTCTGCCATCAGGAATATCAAAATACACAGACTGTTTTACAGGCAGTTTTTCATGAGGCACCACCAAATGAACTCCTTTTGTTAAATGCAAACGTTTGCCTGTTTTAGAGTTGTTTAATTGGCGCAATTCATCAACCCAAGGTCCACAAGCATTTACTACATATTTCGCTTTTATTTCATAGTTTTCTTCTGTAAACTCATCTTTTACAGTGGCACCTACTACCCTATTTTCTTCATAAATAAATTGTGTAGCTTCTGTATAATTGATGATTTTTGCATCATAATTTAAGGCCGTTTTTAGCACTTCGATGGTTAAACGCGCGTCGTCTGTTCTGTATTCTGCATAATAGCCCGCGCCATTTAAAATCTTTTTGGGCAACAAAGGCTCTTTTTCTAAAGCTTCCTTTTTTGTGAGCATTTTACGCTTGTCTTCACCTTCTACAGAAGCCAAAATATCATACACTTTTAAGCCGATGGATGTTAGCCAAGAACCATACGTTCCGC
>JANQTQ010000225.1:0-632 GCA_030731625.1 Polaribacter sp.
CCTGTGGGGTCTGAATATATTTTTAAGTAGTTTCTAGTTTTCAAAAAAACCAGTGCTTCCTCCTACCCAAGTTTTGTCTTTATTATATTTAACACCAACCATTTCTCCTTTACTTAATCGCATTAAATTACTTACGATTTCTGTTTTGTTGGTTTTAGAATTATGCAACATCATCATTCTAATTTCACATTTTGCAGGTTCGTCCATGGTTTTTATAATTGGAGCGTACGCCACTTTTTCTTGTAATAAATAGTTTGATTTATTGGTAATTTCATCAATCATTTTACGAGTTACATGAATCTGAACTCCTGCACCTGCAAAAGAATACAAGGGTTTTAAAACATAGTTTTCTAAATCCTCAGGAATTTCTTTTAACTCATTTAAGTAGAAAGATTTTGGTACAAATTCTCCTTTTAATAAAGGCATGGTGTATTTGCTAATTCGGTAAAACCAATTCGGATGACCAATCCAAGTGACATCGACTTCATCTAAAAAATCAAACTCTCTTTTTAAATCATCTCTTTGAAATAATTCGTCAAAAATAATTCGATTGTAAATTTTTAAAACTTTAATTTCTTTGCCTTCAGCATCCAAATAAAAAAGTGCTTTGCCTTTTTTAATCAGTTTAGAAA
>JANQTQ010000225.1:642-11865 GCA_030731625.1 Polaribacter sp.
GTTTAGAAATACATAAAACTTTAATTCCTAGTTTAGCTTCAGTTGCATAAAAATCAATTGCTGTAGCTTGTTTTTCTGGTTCAATTTCTAATAAAATTACTTGTTTTGGATCTGTGTCACCTACAATTTCTTGACGTAATAATTCTAGATATCCGTGGTTTGTCATTCCGTTTAAATGCTGAGAATAATTTTCTGGAATCGCATTTCCAAAATGTTTACGATACTTTCTACCTAACAATTCTTGAAAGAAATATAAAGAAGGAAAGCCTTGTAACTCAATTAATTTAGGAACTAAATTCCCACTTTCATCTTTACAAATTCCGAAATCTAATTGCAAAAATTTCGCATTTTCATCCTCATTTGGCACAATAGTATTTTTATCAAAAAAAGCGCCATTTGTTAATTCTTTAAAATTAGGTTGATTGATTACAGCCATAATTTCATCACAAGCAGCAATCAATTTATTTTTTAAATCTTTAGGAATAAAAGCAGGTGTTTCTGATATTTTAAATTTAGGAACATACTTAAATTCATCTATTATATCTTGAAGAAAAGTGTTGTATTTTTCTTCAGTAAACTGCTCATTATAAAAACTTCTATTTTTATCGATCATCTTAAATTAAGAAAATATGGGTTGTTTGATACTACTAATTGCTGCAGTTATAAATTTTGGTAAAATTGTGCCATACGTCATAATGATCTTATCAGGATCGTCAATTCTTTCCATCATTTGATTGTATTTTGCCTCGCCAAAATTATTCACTATTTTCTGTTTTGTTTCCTCTAAAGAAAAATAAACTTTCATACTGATAGGATCTGCTTCTGGATGAAATTGTGTACCAACAAACTCACCAGAAAAACGAACAGCCATAATTGCTCGTTCTAATTCAACATGCGTTCTTATTTTTTCTAAACTCAAAATTGATGCTCCGTGTTCTTTAAAAACTTTTAATCTTGGTTGAATTAATTGCCAATCTCTAGAATCAACTGCATAAAAAGGGTCGTTTAATCCTTCTAAAAGTGGATCTTTAATTCCTTTTTTAGTTTTATGAATTGGTAACACTCCAAATGACGTACTTTTTCTTAGCTTAATTTCTCCTAACTGAAAATAATTACACATTACTTGAAAAGAATAACAGATAAAAAATACATGTTTTTTAGAATCTGAACTTGTAATGTTATGATCCCAAAGTTGTTGCATTAATTCTAAATATGGTTTTCTCCAAGGCTCTTCTTCTAACGGACTTCCTGGACCGCCACTGGAAATATAAATATCAAAAGAAGCATCAGGAATTTCTTTTTTACCTCTAACATTAAATATAGTGATATCTACTTCTTTATTAAAAAAATCGGCTATTTCTTTGATGCAACGCAAACCTTGATTTGGTTCATCATTGTTCATGTCTAAAATGGCTAATTTTAATTTCTCTTCTATCATTTAATCAAAAAATTATAACCCTAAAATGGTTTGTTCTGTAATAAAATCTACAACTTTAATTAAGTCTTTTGTTTCTTCAAAAACTTTAAGCTGTCTGTCTGCTCCCGTTCCGTTTTTTAATATCTCAAAAACGTATTCAACTTCTTTTCTTGAACCTAACTCGTCTAAAACATCATCAACAAATTCTACGAATTCTCGCATTAATTCTCTAGTTTCCACTTCTTTTTCCAGACCAAAATCAATCATTTTTCCGTCAATTCCATAACGTCCAGCTCGCCATTTATTCTCATTAATTAGTGCTCTATGATAAATCATAAAGTTTAAATTATGCGTTCTTAATTTATGTAATTTAGCTACTAAAACTTGAATTAATGCTGCAATACAGATCGTTTCATCAACAGTCAAAGGCACGTCACAAATTCGTACTTCAATGGTTGGAAAAATTGGATGAATACGAATATCCCACCATATTTTTTTTGGATTATCAATACAATTTGTCTTCACCAAAAGGTTTACATAATTTTCATATTGCGAATAATTATCAAAAACTCCCGGAATTCCAGTACGTGGAAACTTATCAAAAACTTTAGATCTATACGATTTAAAACCTGTATTTCTACCTTCCCAAAAAGGTGAATTTGTAGACAACGCATATAAATGTGGTAAAAAATAACGCATCGCATTTACTAAGTGCATTGCCATATTTTTATCTTCCATACCCACATGCACATGCAAACCAAAAATTAAATTAGATCTTGCTGTATCTTGCAATTCGGTTATAATTTCATCATAACGCGGATTTGGCGTAATCAACTGCGTTTCCCATTTAGAAAATGGATGTGTGCCTGCTGCGCCAATTTTAAACCCTAAATCTCCAGCAAATGAAGAAATTTGTTTACGCAAATGCGTAATTTGTTCTCTAGCATCTTGAATATCATTACAAATATTTGTACCAACTTCTACCACAGCTTGGTGCATTTCTGCCTTTACTTGGTCATTTAAAACCTGAGAAGCATTAATTACAATTTGCTGATCATGAGAGATTAACTCTCTCGTTTTTGGGTCTATAACTTGATATTCTTCTTCTATACCTAATGTAAATTTCATATGTAAATTGTTAATGAAAAAAGTAGTTTAAAAATAAATTTCTAATTGCCTTTTTTGAACAAAACCTAAAAACTATTGTGTGCAACAATTAGATTCTAGATTTCACTTTGACAGAAAAAAAATTATTTTTTAACCGATTTTGTTTTTGCTACTGATTTTTTTACAGTTGCTTTTTTTACTACTTCTTTTTTTGGTGAAACACTTTTAACAACCTCTTTTTTCTCAGCCACTTTTTTAACAGATGCCTTTTTTACGATTGCTTTTTTTGCAGCCACTTTTTTAACTGCTTTTTTTACCGTAATTTTTTCTTCAGCAGGTTTTTCTGCAATAATTTGGTCTTTTACAAAAGATCCCCAAGTAAGGTTCATTTGACCTTTTTTGTATTGTTTTGCTTTTTCAATTGCCATGTTTGCAGCATTTTCTACAATCCATTCAAAGTTTTCTGCTCCAACTGAATTGATATCTGCATCTGGCGCAGGATTACAAAAATCAATTGCATACGGCACGCCATCTTTCACAGCAAATTCTACGGTATTAAAATCATATCCTAACGCTTTGTTTAAACGAATACAATACTCATGTACCAAATCTAATATTTTTTGATCCACAGGTTCGCCATCTAAAACATAACGTAAATGATGCGGATTTCTAGGTTCATATTGCATAATATGTACATTATCAGTTCCTAAAACATAACATCTAAAGTATTCTTTAAAGTTAATTTCTTCTTGCAACATCATTACCAAATGCTCAGTTTCACCATGTTTTTGCCATAAATCTTCAGGATTTTCAACTCTATAAACACTTTTCCAACCACCACCATCGTGAGGTTTCATGTAAGCAGGAAAACCAACTGTGTCAAACATTTTTTCCCAGTTAAAAGGGAATTTCATATTTCTAAAAGAAGTTTCAGAAGTGTCTGGCGGTCTTTGTGATGTTGGTAATATAAACGTTTTTGGAACAGGAACTCCCACTTTTTCAGCCAACGCATTATTAAAAAACTTCTCATCTGCACTCCACCAAAAAGGATTATTGATAACAGCAGTTCCTGTAATTGCAGCATTTTTCAAAAAAGCTCTATAAAAAGGAACATCTTGCGAAATTCGATCAATAATTACCGCATATTCATCAGATTTTCCTTGCTCTACAGTATCAATCAATACTGCTTCTGCCATCATATCTTTAATGCCTTCTGCTGCTATTTTTTCATTTACTCTATCAATAAAAGCTTGTGGAAAAGTGTTTTCCATTCCAAATAAAATTCCTATTTTTTTCATAATAATTATATTTTTATTAGTTGATTTTCTTGTTGTAGTCGTTTAAATTTCTGATAAATAATGAGGAAACATTTCTCGCCAAATTGGCCAATCATGTTTTGCCCATTTGCGTTCATCAAACCAAAATGGTATATTTTTATCCGATAAAATTTTTGCTAATTTTTGATTAGATTCTAAACAAATATCCCAATCACTTGTACCTAAAATAATTTTCATATTCCATAAATCTGGATGATTATTTCCTGGTAAAAAATCTACTGGATTATTATAAAAAACATTGTCATCATAAAAACCATCTAAAAAAGATTTTATATCAAAAGCGCCACTTAAACTAAACATGTGGCTTACTCTTTCTGGATGTTTAAATGCAAAATTTGCTGCGTGATAACCGCCAAAACTTACACCTGCAATGGCTAATTTTTGGATTCCTCTTGCGTCGCAAATTGGATTTACAACTTCATCCATAATAAATTTATCATACCAAATATGGTTTTTAACGCGCCAAGATGGATGAATTTCTTTGTTATACCAGCTTAATTCGTTGATCGAATCTGGACAGTATATTTGTACCAAACCTTCTTCTAAAAACCATTTTGCAGATTCTATCAGTTTAAAATCTTTGCATTCGTAAAAACGTCCACTTGTGGTAGGAAACAAAACAACAGGATAACCTGCATGGCCAAAAACCAACATTTCAATATCTTTATTTAATGTTGGCGAGTACCATTTATGATATTCTTCTTTCAATATGAATAAATATTAAATTAATAATAAATTTTTACCGCGCGAAATTACACTATTTCAGTAACTTACAATAAAAAACATTAAATTTAATACGTACGTTTTATGTGAAAATTTCGTTAAATAAAAGCCTTATAAATAACGCTCTTTTACAATATTTAAATGATGAATTTGATGCCCAGAAAATAAATATCCTAAAGCTCTAACAGACATTTTGTTGCCAGAACCAACACCAATTCTTAAAAAAGCTTCATCAGAAAAACTATTGAAAAGCAATATAGTACTTTTTCTTAGAATAGCCATTTCATCTAATAAATCATTATAATCTCTCGAGTTTGCATTGCAATTATCAACAAATACATCTTGATCAAAACCTGGTAAAGCAGTTTGATCATTTCTTGCAAAACACAAAGCTCTGTAATTAAAAACACGCTCTGTGTCTATAATATGTTGAATTACTTCTTTTATTGTCCATTTACCTTCAGCGTATGCAAAATTTTGTTTTTCTAAAGGAATATCTTTTAAAATAGTATCAAATTCTTTTTGAGAATCAATTAAATTTTCAATAATCGATTTATTCGTGTTTTCAATAAGTTGAATGTATTGTTTGTAATAAGGTGCGTATTCGTTTTCTGGAATCATTTCAATAGATTTATGTATGTTTGTTACCATCAATTTAATCATTTTTTATGACCAAATTATTCACCAATATAAAAGAATTAATTCAAGTTAGAGACACTTCTATTAAAAAAGTTTTAGGAAAAGAAATGAATAGTTTACCTACTTTAAAAAATGCTTTTTTATTGATAAAAAACAACTTAATTACAGATTTTGGTTTGATGAAAGATATTTCTAATTTTTCTGCGGATGAAATCATTGATTGTACTGGTAAAATGATATTACCAACTTGGTGTGATTCTCATACGCATATTGTCTTTGCTGGCAATAGAGAACAAGAATTTGTAGACCGAATTAACGGTTTGTCGTATGAAGAAATTGCGAATAATGGTGGTGGAATTTTAAACTCCGCTAAAAAATTACAAGAAACTTCTTTTGATGATTTATACACACAATCTGCTAAAAGATTAAAAGAAGTTATTGCTTTAGGAACTGGTGCTATTGAAATAAAATCTGGTTATGGTTTAACTTTTGATGCTGAACTTAAAATGTTACGAGTTATTAAAAAACTCAAAGAAAATTACAACATTCCTATCAAAGCAACTTTTTTAGGTGCACATGCCATTCCAACTGACTATAAAAATAACAAAGAAGAGTACATCAATTTAATTATTGATGAAATGTTGCCAAAAATTGCTGCTGAAAATTTAGCCGATTTTGTAGATGTTTTTTGTGAAGTTGGCTACTTTTCTGTGGAAGATACAGACAGGATTTTATCTGCTGCAAAAAAATATCATTTAGTTCCTAAAGTACATGTAAATCAGTTTCATAGTATTGGCGGAATTGCAATTTCCACAAAACATAACGCCTTATCTGTAGATCATTTAGAGGTTTTAACAGATGAAGATTTAGAGAACTTAAAAACATCAGAAACAATGCCCGTTTCACTTCCCTCCTGTTCTTTTTTCTTAGGAATTCCGTACACGCCAGCAAGAAAAATTATGGATGCAAATGTCCCTTTGGCTTTAGCTACTGATTACAATCCTGGTTCAACGCCTTCTGGAAACATGAATTTTGTAGTGGCAACGGCTTGTATAAAAATGAAAATGACACCAGAAGAAGCCATCAATGCGGCAACCATCAATGGCGCTTTTGCCATGAATCTATCCAACAAAGTTGGCAGTATTACAAAAGGAAAATTAGCAAACTTTTTCATCACCAAAGAAATACCATCTTACGGATTTATTCCGTACAGTTTTGGGTCAAATTTAATTGATGAAGTATATATAAACGGAAACAAATTTTAATGTTTTATAAAACAATTTCTTACTTTAAATTTCTTTTAAAATCTACAAATCAGCATGGAGTTCATTCTCCATTTGTGTATAATTTTGTAACGAAAGGTTTGTACAAAAAAGAAAATACAATTGTTGATTTTAAAGAATATTCAGCCCTTAAAAATCTATCTAAAAAAGAACAAAAAGTACTTTCAAAAGTTATACGTTATTTTAAAATTGATGAATTTAAATTCGAATTAAAAACCTCTAAAAATAGTTTAGATAAAAATCATAAACTGTTTTTTATCAACCAAATAGAATCTTTAATAGATTTTAACTTTACTACTTTAAATTCAAAACAAATTATTGTTGTTCACGGAATTCATCAGCAAAAAGAAACAACTTTAAGATGGCAAGAAATCATCAAAAATAAAGAAGCAACCGTAACAATAGATTTGTATTATTTTGGAATCATTTTCATCAGAAAAAAACAAGCTAAAGAGCATTTTATTTTACGAATATAAAAATGTGTAACTTTGCACTTCTAAACTTTGAAACTGATTTAAATGAAAATATATACAAAAACGGGTGATGCAGGAACTACAGCATTATTTGGTGGCACAAGAGTAAAAAAATATAATTTACGCATAGAAAGTTATGGAACTGTAGATGAATTGAATTCTTATATTGGTTTAATTAAAGACCAAGAAATTAGCCAAGAAATTAAAAATACTTTGCTAAAAATTCAGAATGAATTATTTACGTTAGGAAGTATGTTGGCAACTCCGCCAGACAAAGAAACCTTGAAAAACGGAAAAGAACGATTAAATATTCCTAAAGTTGATGAAAATTCTATTCTTTTCCTAGAAACAGAAATCGATAAAATGGAAACTGAACTTCCTCAAATGACACATTTTATTTTGCCTGGAGGACATCAAGCTGTGTCATTTTGTCACATTGCAAGATGTGTTTGTAGAAGAGCAGAACGATTATCTGTTGAGCTAAATGATCAAGAAAATTTAAATAATGACATTTTAAAATATTTAAACAGACTTTCTGACTTTCTTTTTGTGTTGGCACGAAAGTTGTCTAAAGACCTATCAATAGAGGAAATCAAGTGGATTCCCGAGAAAAAATAATGAAGTTCTTTTTTTATTGATATTATATTTCTTAAAAAAGACTTGCATAATTGAGTAAAAAATTTATTTTTGCACAAAATTAAACAATTAAGAAATGTATTGGACATTAGAATTAGCATCTTATTTAGCAGATGCGCCTTGGCCAGCAACCAAAGACGAGTTAATAGATTACGCAATTAGAACTGGATCTCCGTTAGAAGTAGTAGAAAATCTACAAGACTTAGAAGATGAAGGTGATGCATATGATTCAATTGTTGAAATTTGGCCAGATTATCCTACAGAAGATGATTACCTTTGGAATGAGGACGAATACTAAATAAAATAATAAAAATATAAAAAGTCTCTAAAGAGGCTTTTTTTTTGTTTTCTTTTTAAAAAGAAAATACTATTTTTTTCAGTTTTTTAAAAAATTGATATACAACAGAATAATAAAGTTAACCATGTTAGCTTAAAAACCATTTAATACAATGAACATTTTAAATTCAGTTATTAAACTTTTTGTGGGTGATAAACAACAAAAAGATTTAAAAATTTTACAACCAATTGTTGATGCAGTAAGAAAGTTTGAAGTAGAAATTTCGAACCTTTCTCACGATGAATTAAGGGCAAAAACACAAGAATTTAAAGATAAAATTAAAGCTGCAACACAATCGTTTGATGAAAAAATAGCAAACTTAGAAGAAGAAGCTAAAAAAGCAAATATTGACAGACAAGAAGATATTTACGCAGAAATTGATACGTTAAAAGACGAAGCATATAAAGTTTCTGAAGATACTTTACTACAAATAATGCCAGAAGCATTTGCTGTAATTAAAGAAACTGAAAAACGTTTTGTAGAAAACGAAGAAATAGAAGTTACGGCAACTCCTTTTGACAGAGAAATCTCTGCAGAAAGAGATCACGTATCTTTAGAAAACGACAAAGCCTATTGGGCAAATTCTTGGGATGCTGCAGGTAAACCCGTTACTTGGGACATGGTTCCTTACGATGTGCAGTTAATTGGTGGTTCTGTTTTACATCAAGGTAAAATTGCAGAAATGATGACTGGTGAAGGAAAAACATTAGTTTCTACTTTACCTGTTTATTTAAATGCATTAACAGGTAATGGTGTTCATGTTGTAACCGTAAATGACTATTTGGCAAAACGTGATAAAGCTTGGATGGGACCAATTTTTGAGTTTCACGGACTTTCTACAGACTGTATCGATTATCATCAACCAAATTCTGATGCTCGTAGAAAAGCTTACAATGCAGATATAACTTACGGAACAAATAACGAATTCGGATTCGATTATTTACGTGATAATATGGCAAGTTCTAAAGACGATTTAGTGCAAAGACCGCCAAACTATGCAATTATTGATGAAGTAGATTCTGTTTTAATTGATGATGCTAGAACTCCGTTAATTATTTCTGGTCCAGTACCACAAGGAGACAGACACGAATTTAACGATTTAAAACCATTAGTGGCAGATTTAGTTTCTTTACAAAGCAAACATTTAGTAAGCATTTTGGCAGAAGCAAAAAAATTAATTGCTGATGGAAACACAAAAGATGGTGGCTTCTTGTTATATAGAGTTTACAGAGGTTTACCAAAAAACAAAGCGTTAATTAAATATTTATCGCAAGAAGGAATCAAACAAATACTTCAAAAAACAGAAAATTTTTACATGGCAGACAACAACAAGTTGATGCCAGAAGTTGATGAAGATTTGCTATTTGTTGTTGAAGAAAAAAATAATCAAATTGACTTAACGGATAAAGGAATTGCACATTTATCAGAAAAAACAGCAAATGACAACTTCTTTGTATTGCCAGATATTGGTGTAAAAATTGGTCAAATTGATATGTCATCAAGTACATCCGAAGAAAAAGCAGCTCAAAAAGAAGAATTATACAAAGATTTTAGCATCAAAAGTGAACGCATTCATACCATGAATCAACTTTTAAAAGCATATACTGTTTTTGAAAAAGATGTAGAATATGTGGTGATGGAAAATAAAGTAATGATTGTTGATGAACAAACAGGACGTATCATGGATGGTCGTCGTTATTCTGATGGATTACACCAAGCAATTGAAGCAAAAGAAAATGTAAAAATTGAAGATGCTACTCAAACTTTTGCAACTGTAACTCTACAGAATTACTTTAGAATGTACAGAAAACTTTCTGGAATGACAGGAACTGCGATTACAGAGGCTGGTGAATTATGGGAAATTTACAAATTAGATGTTGTAGAAATTCCTACTAATAAACCAATTCAAAGAGATGACCAGGAAGATTTAGTGTATAAAACTGCTCGTGAAAAATACAACGCAGTTATTGAAGATATTGTAAAATTAGTTGAACAAAAAAGACCTGTTTTAGTCGGAACAACTTCAGTAGAAATATCAGAGTTATTAGGTAGAATGTTACAAATGCGTAAAATTCCGCATAATATTTTAAATGCAAAATTGCACAAACGTGAAGCAGATGTAGTTGCAGAAGCTGGTAAACCAGGTGTTGTAACGATTGCAACAAACATGGCAGGACGTGGAACGGATATTAAATTAACAGAGGATGTTAAAAAAGCAGGTGGTTTAGCAATTATTGGTACAGAAAGACATGATTCTAGACGTGTAGATAGACAGTTAAGAGGACGTGCAGGAAGACAAGGTGATGTTGGGTCAACACAATTTTATGTTGGTTTAGACGATAACTTAATGCGTTTATTTGGTTCTGAAAGAATTGCAAAAATGATGGATAGAATGGGCTTGAAAGATGGTGAAGTAATTCAGCATTCTATGATTACCAAATCTATTGAAAGAGCACAAAAGAAAGTTGAAGAAAACAACTTTGGTATTCGTAAACGTTTATTAGAATATGATGATATAATGAATGCACAACGTTCTTTTGTTTACAAAAGAAGACGTAATGCTTTAGACGGAAAGCGTTTACAAGTTGATATTGCAAACATGATTTATGATACCTGCGAATCGATCATCAACAGTAATAAACCTGTAAAAGATTTTCAAAATTTTGAATTTGAATTGATTCGTTTTTCATCAACAAGTTCTCCTTTTACTAAAGAAGAATTTGAGAAATTGTCAGAAAAAGAATTAACTGATAAATTGTATGATGTTGTATCTAAACATTACAAGAGTAAAATTGAAAGAAATGCAGTTTTAGCGTATCCTGTAATTAAAGATGTTTACGAAAATGAAGGCGATAGATATGAAAGAATTGTAGTGCCTTTTACAGACGGAATTAAATCTTTACAAGTTGTTACCAACTTAAAAGAGGCATATGAAAGCGAAGGAAAAAGCTTGATTAGAGATTTTGAGAAAAACATTACCCTTGCTATTATTGATGAAAATTGGAAAGACCATTTGCGTAAAATGGACGATTTAAAACAATCTGTACAAAATGCCTCTTATGAGCAAAAAGATCCTTTGTTGATTTATAAATTTGAAGCATTTGAATTGTTTAAACAGACTGTAGAAGACATCAATAAAGAGGTATTATCATTTTTATTTAAAGGTGAATTGCCCACGCAAGATGCCAATCAAATATCGGAAGCCCGTCAGCAAAAAAGAGAACGTTTAAACACCAGTAAAGCTGCTGTTCAAAATAGTACAGAACAAGCC
>JANQTQ010000226.1 GCA_030731625.1 Polaribacter sp.
TACAGACGGCAATTTCTACAAAAATTCAAAACGCTCTATAACTAATGATAGTTACAAAAAAAGTTACACTATAAAAGCTGATATACAGCATCTAAAAAAGAGTATACCATAGTTTTTTTTGCAGATAAAAAAGGTAACGGTAAATATAAAACGCAAAAAAGCAGGCTTTAAAAGCCTGCTTTTTTGCGTTTTATAAACTTTGTATTAAAAAGAATACCCTGTCCAAGCAAATACAGATTTATCTGCACCTCCAGTTAAAGCAGCAGTTAAATTAATTGTTGCTCCACCAGAAACTGTATTTTTTATATCTGTTATATCTAAGCTATTTGCAACATTAGCAACAGCAGTAATTTTAGTTGCATCATTTGCATCAGACTTAGAGTCCTGTAAATCAATAACATCTCCAAATTTTGCACCAGATCCTAACATTAAATATGCACTAGTAATTGTAGCTGTAGCACCTCTTCTAATTTTAATACCATCAGACATTTCTACGCCATCTGCATTATTAATAATTGTAACACCATTAATAGTAAAATTAGCTTGGTTAATATCCGAAGGAGAATTACCATCTAAATTACCATCAGCTTCAATTCCTCTTGGATCAGAAGTTACAGCAGTGTAACCATTTTCTCTAACTCCGTATAAATTAGTACAAGTACCAACGTATCCTTGCGTAAAATCGAACATATCATCTTTAGCATTTACCACTAAAATGTTTGTTGCATTTACAGTTCCTCCAAAAAATTCGATACCATCATCATCACCATTTAAAATAGCAATGTTTGTAATTGTTGTACCAGAACCAACACCGTTTAAAGTTAAACCATTGTGCTCAGATTCGTCATCAATTCTTGCACCTGTATATTCTAAAATTACGTAGTTTAAAATTCCAGAATTATCAGTAGCATCTGAACCACCAAATAAAATTGAATTTTTAACTTCTGTTGCAGCATTACTTTCTGAACCAGTTTGACGACTTAAAGGCGCTTTACCGTTTAAAATAATTCCACCCCAGTCTCCAGCTTTTTGAACAACTGCGCTTGATGTAAATTTAATTGGGCTACTTGCCGTTCCGTCTGCAATTATTTTCGCTCCTTTTTCAATTAATATGTACACATCTGTTCCGCCAGCTAAAGCATTAATTGTTGTACCTGCTTCGATTGTTAAAGTAGCGCCGTCTTTTACTAAAAGTGCACCTGTTAAATTATGTGTTACTCCAGATTTTAAGGTTAAATCTGATGTTAAATTACCCGCTAAATTTTCCGCAGTTACTTCACCTTCAACAATAGTTACATTGTCATCATCACTTAAAGAACATCCTGTAAAAATTAAAGACGCGATTGTTACGATTGATAAAATTGTTTTTTTCATTTTTTCTTTTTAATTATTTAAATTATTTAGTTTGATTTAATTCTGCAAAATTGAGCAATCAAGGTTTCGTTTGCTTTACTTAAATCTTAATAAATTGTTATTAAAAACTCCTAAAATCTAGAAGTCATAAGAAAATCCTACACTTATGTTAACACCATTTTTATAATTTCTTAACACTACAGCGTCACCTCCATTATAACCAGCTCTAGTTATTTGAAAATCAGGGTTTAATAAGTTGGTTGCTTTTAATTTGATACTATAGTTTTTATTGAACTCGTATGAAGAAACCAAATCTAAAGTAGGAATTCCTTTTTCTAAAACATTTTCAAAACCTCTTGTACCTACAGAATATACTCTTTCGCTGAAATAATTAAAAACCAACGAAGAAATAAACGTATTATCTTTAATTTTTTTGTTGATAGAAATATCTGCATTTAATAAAAATGGCGTTGCACCCTCTAAATTACTAGTTGTATTTGTAAATTGAGCAACAGAATTTTGATCTAAATTAACATTAGAAACCAATATAGACGTGTTTAAACCTGCCATAATTTCTAAATCTTTGTCTTCAATTTTATAAATTGATTTTCTAGCCTCTAACTCTATTCCATAAACACTTGCATCATTACCAACATTTAAATACGTTAAGGTATTACCACCAGATGGAATTTCACTTCTAGAAATTGGATCTTTTATAAATTTATAAAAACCTGTAAGTGTTATTAATTCTGATGATGATAAATAATATTCGTATTTCGCATCAATATTATAATTGTCTGATGGTTTTAAATCTGGATTTCCTTGTGATGAAAAACTAATATCTTGATATTTAAAAGGCGCTGTTTCTTTAAACTGAGGAAACGTGTAGGTTTGACTTCCTGCAATTCTAAAAATGCTATTGTCGTTAAAATTATATTTGAAGTTAAAACTTGGTAAAACATACGTTCTATCTAAGTTAGATGCGCCATCAACTACAGATTGAGCAATATTAGTATTGTACGTTACTCTTTGTTGAATTTTCTCGAATCTTGCACCAAATGAAGCAATAAAACGATCACTAAATTGATACACTAAATTACCAAAAGCACCAAATATTTGTCTTTTTCCTCTGTACGTAAAAGGCACAAATGCATTAGGATTACTTGCACTTCCTCTACCCGTTTCTAACTCAAAAATATTAGTATCAATTGAGTTTTGATTGAAAATTGCATC
>JANQTQ010000227.1 GCA_030731625.1 Polaribacter sp.
TTTCTTTGGCAAATTTGATGAGTTCTGCAGCAGTTTCTCTAATTTGAGAAATACTCCCTGGAGAAGCTTCAATAGAACTTGTGTGTAATGTTTGAATAGAATCGATAACCAAAACTTCTGGTTCTGTTTCTTCAATATTTTTGAAGATATTTTGTGTGTTCGTTTCTGTAAGAATTAAGCAATTAGAGTTTTTTCCTTCTAATCTTTCTGCTCTCATTTTTATTTGAGATTGACTTTCCTCACCGGAAACATACAATACTTTTTGACGGATGTTTAACGCAACTTGTAATAATAAAGTTGATTTTCCAATTCCGGGTTCACCGCCCAAAAGTGTTACAGAACCTTTTACCAATCCGCCACCTAAAACCGTGTCTAATTCGTTGTTATTGGTAACAATTCGTTCTTCTGGATTTAGAATGATGTCAGCAATTTTTAACGGTTTATTTACTCTTTGTTTTGCTGTGGTAGATTGTTTCCAAACCCGTTTTTCTTCTTTTTGAATTACTTCTTCTACAATGGTATTCCATTCTTTACAAGCGCCACATTGTCCAACCCATTTTGCATGTTGTGTTCCACAATTTTGACAGAAAAAAGATGTTTTGATTTTTGACATTTAAAAAGAGTTTCTAAAGTTTGAAAGTTGGTAAAGTTACAAAGTTTATGAGCTGAAAGACTTTAGAATTATTAAAATTTTAAACCTAAATTATTTGTGTTTTTTAAAGTTTGGATTTTACAAAGCTTTTAGGATTTTGATACGTGCTAAAGACGCGAAGAATTCTAATTTCATTTTCGTTTTTTGATCTGTAAATTACTTTGTAATTCCTTACAATTATTCTTCTGAAAGGTTTTCCTAAAAATTCATCAACTTGAAATTGATCGATAAAATGAATATCAATAGCTATTTCAAAAATATCGTTAACTACATTTAATGCTATATTTTCTGAGGACGTTTTTTCTTTAACATATTCAAAAATAGTTTCTAAATCTTTTTCAGCTTTTAAAGACCAATCTACTTTTAGTCTCATTTACCAAGAAATCATTTTCTTTTTCAAGTCTTCGGATGAAATAAAATGCCCTTCTTCCATTCGTTTTTCTGCTTCTTTTACTTTTTGAATATACTTTTCTTTAGTTAATGCTTCTCCACTAACAGTATATGCAACAATATCCGACGAGATTTCTTGATTTTTAGAATGGATATTATAAACAGCTTCTACTTCATTTAGACTATGTTCATCTGTTTCTAGAATCCATTTTGCTAAAGCTTTTCTTTTTTCTTCTAAGTTCATAGTAATATGCTTTTTATCAAAGATACCAATTTATAAACAAATATTAAAGTTGATAAAATATTCTAAAAGTTGGCAAATAGTTGCGTTAGCGATTGAACGGTATGTTTGAGCTCTTTTTTGTTTTTTACAAAAAAAGCGAGTAGTGAAAGCGCGACCTTTAGGGAACGCCCAACTTCTCGATACAATTTCTTAAACAAAAATTACTCGAAGTTATTTCTTATTATAAATAGGAAGTAAAACAAATGCCAAACCACCAAAAACGATAATCATAGCCGTTTGTGCGGTCCACATAATCCACCCAAAAGCGGTTGCAGGTTCTGTAGGAATATTAAACAAAGCCAACGCGCCAGCAACCGCAATTGGGTATAAACCGATGCCGCCATTTGTTGCAGCAATAGAAAATCCGCCAGCAATAAAGCCAATTAAAATTCCGCCAAAAGGCACATTTAAACCATCAATAGCAGGAATTGTTGCCCAAAACATGGCAACATACATAACCCAAATAAAAACAGTATGAAAGATAAATGCCCATTTGTTTTTCATTTTAAAGATGCTTGTAACACCTTCTATTAAACCAGAAATAAAAGTTTTAATTTTTAATAAAAAACCTGATTTTGCTTTTTTTACAAAGGATGAAAACACAAAAAAACCGATAATTAAAAGGACTAAAGCAATAATTATTTTTGTTGGATTAAAGTTTTTGGTAAGCAGATTGTAAATAAAATCGAACTGCACAAAAAGTGTAATTGCCACGATGGAAAGCATCATAATTAAGTCGGCAATACGTTCTGCAACTATGGTTCCGAAACCTTTTTCGAAGGGAATTTTTTCGTAGTTTGCCATTACTGTTGCTCTAGAAATTTCGCCAGCTCTTGGTAATGCTAAATTTACCAAATACCCTACTAAAACAGCCAAAACACTATTGGTAAATTTTGGTTTGTAACCTAAAGGTTCTAGCATAAATTTCCATCGATACGCTCTGGATAAATGACTTAAAATACCAAAAAATAAACCCAGGAAAATCCAAAAATAATTGGCTTCTTTAAAATATCCGATAAGAACATCTATAGAAATTTTAGAGAGTGAATACCAAACTAAAAAACCTCCCAAAACGAGAGGTAGTATAATTTTTAAAACTTTTTTAATGTTCAAGATTTTTAAGTAAGTGTGTTGTCTTTTTCGTTTGGAAAAACTAAACAAGGCTTAAACTTTTTAGCTTCTTCAAAATCCATAAAAGCATACACAATTAAGATTAAAATATCACCAACTGCAACCAAACGAGAAGCCGCGCCATTTAAAGTGATTTCGCCACTTTTTCTTGGTCCTGGAATTGCATAGGTTTCTAAACGGTTACCATTATTGTTGTTCACAATTTGAACGCGTTCTCCTTCTATAATATTGGCAGCATCCATTAAATCTTCATCAATGGTAATGCTTCCTATATAATTTAAATCTGCACCTGTAACTTTTACACGGTGGATTTTAGATTTGACTACTTGTACTAACATGCTGCAAAAATACTATTTTTTTGTTTACAAATTATTTAATCTTATATTATCAATTAATCGGATATCTTCTGCGAAAACTGCAATAAAAGCACGGTATTTCTTGCTAGAATCTTTGTTTTGGATCGTTTCTAGTGATTTTTCATCAGCAATTGTAAAATACTCTAATGTAAATAAAGGATGGTTTTTAAATTCATTTTCTACCCATTTTGTAATAGTATCAGCATTTTCTGTGCCAAATTTTATGCGAGCTCGTTTTAGTGTTTTGTATATAAAAGGCGCTGCTTCTCTTTGTTCTGGAGTAAGTCTCGTATTTCTAGAACTCATTGCTAAACCGTCTTCTTCTCTAAAAATAGCACACCCTTTAATTTTTACATTAATACGATGCTTATTGACCATTTTTTTGATGATTTGCAATTGTTGAAAATCTTTTTGTCCAAAATAAGCTCTATCAGGTTCAATGATTTCAAACAAAGTTTTTACGATTGTACCTACTCCGTTAAAATGACCATTTCTAAATTTTCCTTCCATTTGATGCTCTAATCCATCAAAATCGAAGGTTTCAGAAACCACATTTTCGTTGTAAATTTCTTTTACGGAGGGATAAAAAAGCACATCACAATCTGCACTTTCTAATACTATTTTGTCGTTTTCTAATGTTTTTGGATATTTTAATAAATCTTCTTTTTTGTCGAATTGAGTAGGATTTACAAAAATACTTACAATTACAATATCGTTATTTTTCTTGGCTTTTTTAATTAAAGATAAATGCCCATTATGCAAAGCACCCATTGTTGGTACAAAACCAACGGATCTCTTGTATGCTTTTATGTTTTGTAAATAAACCTTTAGGTCGCTTTTTTTATTGAATATTATCATCCTTATACTTTATGAAATGTGTGCAAACTTACCATTTTAACACGATATTAGCATAAAAATTTGTATTTTTGCCAATCTCATAAAAAGAGTTTGAATTAATGAAGGACAAGAGAATATTATTTGTATCATCTGAAGTAGTGCCTTATTTACCAGAAACAGAACTATCTTCTACCGCTTTTATTTCAGCAAAAAACGCTCATTCTAAAGGAGTTCAAACCCGTATTTTTATGCCTAGATATGGTGTAATTAATGAGCGAAGACACCAATTACACGAGGTAATTCGCTTATCTGGAATGAACCTGGTAGTCAATGACATAGATATGCCATTAATCATTAAAGTAGCATCTATTCCTAAGGAAAGAATGCAGGTTTATTTTATTGATAATGAAGAATATTTTAAAAGAAAAGCAGTCTTTACAGATGAAGATGATGAGTTGTTTTCAGACAATGACGAACGTGCAATTTTCTTTGCAAAAGGTGTTGTAGAAACTGTGAAAAAATTAAATTGGGCGCCAGATATTATTCATGTTCATGGATGGATGGCTTCTTTATTGCCGCTATATTTACGCGTTTTTTATAACGATGAACCGTTATTTACAGAAAGTAAAATAATAACTTCTTTGTATAAAAGAGGTTTTGATGGTGAATTAAATACAGAATTGGCGGCCAAAGTTAAGTTTGATTTATCTGAATCGGACAAACTACAAACCATACAAATACCTAATCATACTAATATCTTAAAAAGTGCCATAGAAAACTCTGATGCCATTATTCACGGTAGTGAAACTATATCTGATGAATTAGTTTCATTTATAGGTGAAAAAGGAATTCCTGTTTTAGAATACGAGGAAGAGAATATAAAGGAGTCTTATTTAAATTTTTACGCTCAAATATTAGCGGATAAATAATTGTTTATAAAGTGAGGAAAATTATTATAAAGAGTGCTTACGTAGGTGTTTTGTTGTTTGTTTTTTCAGCAATCATATCATGTGAAGAGGATTTTACAAACATCGGTTCTGATGTAATTAGCAATACAAAATTTGATACAAATACATTTGATTCAGAAATTACTGCAGAAAATAGTAGTGTAGAAAAAGTGAAATCTGATAATATTACAAGAGAACCTGGTCAATATTTACTGGGTGTATTTGCTAGTTCAGATTATGAAAAATTAGAAGCATCTATCGTTTCTCAAATTACAATTGCAGCAGATTTAGCGTTGGTTGATTCTGATACTATTGCAAAATATGAAACAAGTACTACGTCTATAATAACAACTATAGATACTGTTTTTATTAAGTTGCCTTATCAAGCTACTTTAGAAAGTACTTCTTCAACTGGGCCAACATATACTTTAGATTCTATTGTTGGTGATAAAGACAAGGCATTTACCTTTAATGCATATCAAACGAGTACTTATTTAAGTAAATTAAATCCGTTAGATCCATCAAAATTAAACAGTTATTATTCTAATGATGTTTTTAATAAAACGGGTTCAGCATTAAATGTTGTTAATGATTTTAAGTTTATTCCAAATGCTGCAGATACTGTAATGTACGTTAAAAGATGGGCTAATAACAAAAAATTGGTTACGATAGATACTGTAAAATATTCAAGTTCTACAACCTCGGTTATACCAATGCCATTTGCTGCAATTCCATTAAATGAAGAGAAGTTTAAACAACTGTTTTTAGATAAATATGGTGATGCAGAGTTTGATTCGCAAGAAGATTTTAACAATTATTTTAGAGGTATTATTTTAGAAGCATCAGGTAATGAAGGCTCGTTAATTTCGTTTAATTTTAGTAATACGGTTGCTGCTTTAAACCCTTCTATAGAAGTATATTATACAAATACAGTTGTAAATACACAATCTAATGATACCATTAAAACATTTAGAAAAAATGATTCTTTCTTATTTTCGGGTGTTAGAAATGCAATTTATAAGATGACAGAAAAAACGTATCCTATAAATAATGAAATAAAAGTTCAAGGAACTGCAGGTAGTGAAGTTTCTATTGATCTTTTTGGCGCGGATGCAGATAATAACGGAATTGCTGATAAAATAGAAGCCTTAAGAGCTAAGAATTGGTTAATTAACGACGCTTCTTTAACATTTTATATCAATCAATCTGCAGATACAACAGCGTTACCTTATAGATTATATATGTACAGAACGATTGATGATGCTAGTACATCTAATGATTTAACGCAAATAAAAGATTCTTATTCTGAAACTACATTTGGAGGGTATCTAGAAAGAGATGATAATGGAAAAGCAGAAAAATATACGTTTAGAATAACAGACTATATATCTGATCTTTTAAGCGGAGAAGAAGATGCTTCGCCAATTTTAAAATTAAAAGTTCATAATATTACTGATAATGCTATTTCTAGTATTATCTTCACTAATTACAACTGGAGTCCGAAAGCAATTACACTGTTTAATCAAGATCCAAGTAATGGTAGTAAAAGAGCAGTATTAAAAATTTCATATTCAGAAAGAAAGAATTAATTTAGTAACCAATCCTAAGAAAATGTTATGTGTGGTATCTCAGCATATATAGGTTTTAGACAAGCCTATCCAATTGTAATTAACGGTTTAAAAAGATTAGAATACAGAGGCTATGACAGTGCCGGTGTAATGATCTATGACGGCGAACAAATGCAATTATCAAAAATAAAAGGAAAGGTATCAGATTTAGAAGCTATCACGAATAAAGATGAGGCCAAAAGAAAAGGAAGTATTGGTATGGGCCATACACGTTGGGCAACTCATGGAGTGCCTAATGACGTAAATTCTCATCCACATTTATCTAAATCAGGAGATTTGGTGATTGTTCATAATGGAATTATAGAAAACTATGATACTATTAAAAAAGAATTAATTAGAAGAGGTTATACTTTTAAAAGTGATACAGATACAGAGGTATTAGTAAACTTAATTGAAGAAGTAAAAAATAACGAAGAGTGTAAATTAGGAAAAGCTGTGCAGCTGGCGTTAACGAATGTTGTTGGTGCTTATGCAATTGCTGTTTTTGATCAAACAAAACCAGACGAAATAATCGTTGCGCGTCTAGGAAGCCCTATTGCTATTGGTGTAGGAGAAGGATTTAAAGAATTTTTTATTGCTTCGGATGCTTCGCCGTTCGTAGAATATACAAAGGATGCTATTTATTTAGAAGATGAAGAAATGGCAATTATAAAATTAGGCAAAAGAGTAAAAGTTCATAAAATTAATGACGATTCTAAAGTAGATCCAACAATTTTGAAGCTTCAAATGAGTTTGGATCAAATTGAAAAAGGTGGCTATGATCACTTTATGTTAAAAGAGATTCACGAGCAACCTAAAGCAATTACAGATACCTTTAGGGGTAGATTGTTAGCCAAAGAAAATATGATTAAGATGTCTAGTATAGAAGATAATCTTGATCGATTTTTAAACGCTAATAGAATTATTATTGTAGCTTGTGGTACATCTTGGCACGCAGGTTTAGTTGCCGAATACCTTTTTGAAGATTTAGCAAGAATACCTGTAGAAGTAGAATATGCATCAGAATTTAGATACAGAAATCCTATTGTAACAGATAAAGACGTAGTTATTGCAATTTCACAATCTGGTGAAACGGCAGATACCCTTGCAGCTATAAAATTAGCAAAATCTAAAGGAGCTTTTGTGTATGGTGTTTGTAATGTTGTTGGTTCGTCTATTGCTAGAGAAACAGATTCTGGTGCTTACACACATGCAGGTCCAGAAATAGGAGTAGCATCAACAAAAGCATTTACAACACAAATTACAGTGTTAACTTTAATTGCTTTAAAATTAGGAAAAGCAAATAAATCTTTATCAGATGAAGTTTTTAAAAACTATCTAGATAAAATGCAATTAATACCAAAACAAGTAGAACAATTATTAAAGATTGATGCACATGTTAAATCTATTGCAGCTGTATATAAAGATTCTAAAAACTGTTTATATTTAGGAAGAGGTTTTAACTTTCCTGTTGCATTAGAAGGCGCTTTAAAGTTAAAAGAAATTTCTTACATTCATGCAGAAGGATATCCTGCAGCAGAAATGAAACATGGCCCAATTGCTTTGATTGATGAAAATATGCCAATTTTTGTAATTGCTACAAACAAAGGTCATTATGAAAAAGTAGTAAGTAACATTCAAGAAATAAAAGCGAGAGCCGGTAAAATTATTGCAATAGTTACAGAAGGCGATACGCAGGTAAGAGACATTGCAGATCATGTAATTGAAATTCCTGAAACAGAAGAAGCATTAACACCTTTATTAACTACCATTCCTTTTCAGTTATTGTCTTATCATATAGCTGTAATGTTAGGAAGAAATGTAGATCAACCTAGAAATTTAGCAAAATCTGTTACGGTAGAGTAACCTATTTTGTTTTTATATAAAGATAAAAATCCAGCTGAAAAGCTGGATTTTTTCATTTAGATTCTAAAATATTTTTGATATCTTAGTGTAATACAATCTTTTAAGTTCTTCCGTTGTTTTTAAAGAGATAAAAGCCCCTTAAATGTGCTTTTACATCTACAGTATTATATCAATTAATAGTAACGGTATTTATTGAAAAATAAGATTTTATAGTACAATAGTAGTTTATAACCTCTAAGGTTAAATGTATTGTTAGCTTTTAATATGAAAAAGTTTAAGAGAATACCAAATGAAAATTAGAACAAAATTTCAAGTTGCCTTTATGCTGCTTTTTATTATACTTGCAGTAAGTATAGCTAGTGTTATTTATTTTACATTGTTAAGCCATTTTGAAGAAGTAGAAGGGAATCGGCTTAATGAGAGAGTAAGAAGTACTGCAAGAGCGGTAGATAATTTTATGTTAACTAGAGTAGCAGATTTTAACGTTTTAAGTAATAATCCATTATTTAGTTCAAGTTCTAGCGAAGTTTCTTCCCAATATTTAACAAGAGTAGTAAATCAATATCCTTATTATAATAACCTCTTTTTTGCAAACAAAGAAGGTGTCATCTTATCGTCATCTAATCAAAAATTTATTGGAGAAAATATTTTACAGTTTGACCCTGATATTCAAAATGGAATAAACAAAACATTAAGTGGAGGGCATGAAGATGTGTATATATCTGAGTTGTCTATAGCTACACAAAAGGAGATTACTAGAAATCAGCCATTAGACCTTAAGTTTTTTAGTGATGTTATTGATTTAGAAGGCAACGTAGTTGGGGTTTTAGTGGGTTTTATGAATATGAAGCCTTTAAATGATTTAATACTTTATACCGATAAAATATCTGTTGGTAATAAACATACTTATTTAGTAAATAACAAAGGTGTAGTATTTGTTTCTGGGAATAAAGAAGTAGAAATTTTTAAACAACACCCCGATTTATTAATAAATGAATTACAAAAAAAGATTGAAGGTGGCGAAAGAGGCTTTTATTTTAATCAAAACGCTAAGGGTTTAAAACTTTTATCTGGATATGTAGCTCTTTCAAAATATGGAACAGATGGGGTTGATAATTGGTTTCTGCTCAGAACAGTGCCTTTTAACGAGATAATGAAGCCGTTCTTTAAAACAGTATATATAGTTGTTTTCATTTTATTATTAATAATATCTTTAATTGCAATATTTCTTTTTTATTCTTATACAAAAAGGGTTAAAAATTCTCTAGCATTAGCAGAAAAACGAGAATTCTCCTTAAAAGAAGCTAGTAAAGTAGCTAAAATAGGGTTTCAAGAATATGATATTGCATCGAATACTTTTACTTGGTCTGATTATGTGTATCATATTTTTGGATTTGATCCAAAGGATGGAATGCCATCATTAGAAAAAATTATTTCTGTATTTGATGATGTGTCTAAAGAAAAAATAGGCAAAGCAGCGAAAGCGATAGATTTTGAAGGTATACCTTGTGATATTGAGCTAAAACTAATCAATCAAAGAAATGAAGAACTTTGGGTGCGCTATGTGGCACATGCTGTTTACAACGATCAAAATAAAATTGTTGGTAGACGAGGTGTTTTACAAAATATTACAGAAGCCAAAAATGCACAATTAGAATTAGAACTTTCTAAACAGAAGGTTCAAGCATCTTTAGAGTTATTAGAAAAAAGTGAAAAATCTAAAAATGAAGCAAGTAAAACAGCTAAAATAGGTTTTGTTGAAGATGATATTGCAACAGAAACCTATACTTGGTCTGAGTATGTTTTTCAAATTTTTGGATTTGATTCAAATTTTCCTACGCCTTCGGCCAAAGAAATTGAAGCACTTTTTGAAGAAGAATCTCTTAAAATATTGAAGAAATCATCATTAGAACTCGACAAATTTGGTGTTTCTTATGATGTTGAGTTAAAATTAAAAAACCTAAGAAACGAAGATACTTGGATACGCCTTGTGGTTCAGCCGGTTTATAATAAACAAAATGAAATTGTTAAAAGACGAGGTGTTTTGCAAGATATTACAGCAGCAAAAACGGCACAATTTGAATTAGAACTTTCAAAAGAAAAGATTCAAAAAACGCTAGCACTTCTAGAGAAAACAAATTTTTCAATGGATGAGGCAAGTAAAGTTGCCAATATTGGGTATTGGGAACAGGATTTGGTAACGAATACGTTCGTTTGGTCTGATAATATTTATCAAATTTTTGAATTAAATCCAAAAAATGGAATGCCATCTCAAAAAGGAATTATGGAGAGGTTTGATAAAGTATCTCAAGAAAAGTTACTACAAGCATCATCCAATATTATTTCTAAAGGTATTAATTATGATGTTGAATTAAAATTTAAAGATCAAAAAAATAAAGAAATTTGGATCAGAAGAGTTGGTCAGCCTATTTATAATCAACAAAATAAAATTATTGGTCTAAGAGGTGTTATTCAAGATATTACAGCATCTAAAAAAGCACAACTAGAATTAGAACTTTCTAAACAAAAAATTCAAGCTTCTTTAGAGTTGTTAGAAAAAAGTGAATACTCTAAAAATGAAGGGACTAAAATTGCTAAAATTGGGTATTGGGAACATAATTTGATAACGGATACTGTTGTGTGGTCTGATTATTTATATCAAGTTTTTGAAGCAAACCCAGAAAACGGAGTTCCATTGCAAAATGAACTTATGGAAAAGTTTGATAAAGAATCTCAAGTAAAGTTAACACAAGCAACGTTAGATATTATTTCGAAAGGTATTAATTATGATATTGAATTAAAATTTATAAACCTTAAAAATGAAGATGTATGGTTAAGAATTGTAGCACAACCTATATATAATCAACAACAAAAAATTGTTGGTAAAAGAGGTGTAATGCAAAATATTACAGCCGCAAAAAAAATACAATTAGAGCTAGAATCTTCTAAAGAAAAAATTGAAACTTCTTTACATCTTTTAGAAATAAGTGAATTTGCAAAAAACGAAACAAGTAAAATTGCTAAAATAGGGCATTGGGAGTATTCTATTATAACTGATACTTTTATATGGTCTGATTATATTTATGAGGTATATGGCTTTGGCTTAACAGATAAAATTCCTTCTAGAAACGAAATTATAAAACTTTATGACCAACCGTCTCAGCAAATCTTAGAACAAGCTACGTTAGAACTGGACTCTAAGGGTATACCTTATGATGTTGAAATGAAATTAATAAATCGTAATAACGAAGAAATTTGGGTGCGAAATGTTGTGCAACTTGTTTACAATCAACAAAATGAAGTTATCGGACGAAGAGGTGTGTTGCACAATATTACAGCTTCTAAAATTGCACAATTAGAATTAGAACTTTCTAAACAAAAAATTCAAACTTCTTTATATCTTTTAGAAATAAGTGAATTTGCAAAAAACGAAACAAGTAGAATTGCTAAAATAGGGCATTGGGAGTATTCGCTTATAACAGATACCTTTAAATGGTCTGATTATATTTATGAGGTATATGGCTTTGGCTTAACAGATAAAATTCCTTCTAGAAACGAAATTATAAAACTTTATGACCAACCGTCTCAGCAAATCTTAGAACAAGCTACGTTAGAACTGGACTCTAAGGGTATACCTTATGATGTTGAAATGAAATTAATAAATCGTAATAACGAAGAAATTTGGGTGCGAAATGTTGTGCAACTTGTTTACAATCAACAAAATGAAGTTATCGGACGAAGAGGTGTGTTGCACA
>JANQTQ010000228.1:0-5340 GCA_030731625.1 Polaribacter sp.
TTGAAACCAGTTTTAATTCATACACATTTTCATAAACGAAAAACCGGAGTTACCAGAAGTATAGAAAATGTGCTTTCTTTTTTTACGGATGAGTTTGAGACTTATGTTTATGGCACAAATATAGACGGAACACAAATTACAACTTCAAAACTAAAATCAATTCTATTTTCTGATGTTAAAGCCGTTGTGCATTGTCATAGAAACAATGAAATAATGCGAATGTTATTTTTGCGATTTTTGGGAGCAAAATTTACCTTAATTGCAACAAGACACGCAGAAACGGTTCCTTCTGGTTTAACGAAGTTTTTATTAAAAAAAGCCGATAAAGTAGTCACTCTTATTAAAAGTATGAGCTCCAATTTAGGTATAGAAAATACGATTGTTGGTCACGGAGTTCAAGTTGATGTGTTTTTGCCAAATTCAGAAAAAAAGCTAGAAAATATCTCTCAAGAAAACATTATTTTAAATGCGGGTAGAGTACGAAAAGCAAAAGGGCAATTGGTTTTGTTAGAAGCTGCAAAAGTTTTATCAGCACATACAAATTGGGCTTTGGTAATTGTTGGTAAAGTGGATAAACCCGTTTTTTTAGAAGAATTAAAAGCGATTGCAAAAAAACACGGAATAGAAAATCAGGTGTATTTTATTGATGAAACTAGAGATATTATTTCTTATTATCAAGCAGCAAAAATTGTAGTAGCACCAAGTTATTCAGAAGGATTTTCTTTAGTTACAGCAGAAGCAATGTCTTGCGAATGCACTATAATTGCAACAAAAAATGTAGGCGTTCATTCGGATTTAATTACAAATAGTAAAAATGGCTATTTGTTTACAGCCGGAAATATATCCGAATTAGAAAACCTTTTATCAAAAGCAATTAAAAATGAAATTCCGCATTTAGGAAAACAAGCAAGAGCAGAAATTATAGAAAACTGGAGCGCAAAAAAAGAAGCACAAAAATTAATAGAAGTATATAAATCAAATTAAAATCCTAAACTCACTTAAAAATGAAGAAACTAATTTTAGCAATTGGCGGTGGAGAACCAGAATGGGCTTTGGCGGGTGTTGGTGCAGCTTTAATTGTGGCAACAATTCCGATAATAAAAGGATTTAATAAAAAAACATCGAAAGCAGTAGCATTGTATAATGAAGGTTTTACTAGCGTTGGATATCAATTTCAACCAGAAATCAACCTTAATTTTAAAGGCACAAGTTTAGGAATTACAATGAATTTTTAGAGCGGAATATTATAAAATGTAACAAACTCTTTTTATAGTCGTCTTAAAATAAAACCAAGACATATGAAACGAATTACAACCATTTTATTTGCACTTTTAATAACAAGTATTTCTGCACAAGAAGTAGCTTTTCAGAAATTTTATACCGTAAATAAGGAGAAATCTACTTTTTCAATCAATTTATCGGCTTCATTAGCAGGCTCTTTTTTAGATGATAAAGAAGATACCGATTTAATGAATATTGTAAAAAAATCGAGCGATTTTCAAATCATGATTTTTGATAATGAAGACAATACCATCTCAAAAGATTTTAGAAAATTCATCAAACAAAACGATGTAAAAACCTATGCTCGCGTAAAAGATAATGGTAGTAAAGCTGAATTGTATTTTATTGAAAAAAATAATTACATCAGAGAAATTATTATCAGAACAAATAGCGACAATGATAAACTTGTTTTATTTGGCTTAAAAACCAAGATTACCAAAGATGAATTAGCAGATATGATTTCTAATTCAGATCTTAAATTTTCATCAAATTAATACTATAAAAAAGAGAAGATTTTAACCAATCTTCTCTTTTAATTCTTCAATCGTTTTTTTGCTATTTCCAATAAAAATTTCATCAGCAATTATAAAAACTGGGCGTTTTAAAAACGTATATTCATCTAAAAGATATTGTCTATAATCCATTTCAGACAAATCCTGATTTTTTAAATCCATCGAAGTGTACAACTTTGCACGTTTGTTAAATAAAGCCTCGTAACTGCCAGAAAGTTGGTGCATTTCTTCTAATTGAGAAACAGTAACAGGATTCGCTTTTATTTCTATCCGCTCAAAACCATCCGTATGTACTTCCTTTAAAATTCTTCGGCAGGTATCACAAGTTTGTAAAAAGTATACTTTCTTCATTTTATTAAATTATATTTACATCTTCAAAATTACATATAAAAACGGAACATCCAAAACTTAAAATTTCATCAGAAATAAAAACGGATCTACTGATTTTATGTGTGGTAGTTTTAAAAAAATAAAGAACTTATGAAAACACAATTTGATATTTTAAGAGTATCTAGAGCACTTGTTTTAAAAGAATTAGAAGGTTTAACGCTAGAGCAAATTCACAAAATTCCTACAGGTTTTAAAAATAGTATTGCTTGGAACGTGGCTCATTTGGTGGTTACGCAACAGTTGCTACATTATAAATTGGCTAATTTAGATTGTTTGTGTCCAGACGAGTTAATAGAAGAGTATAAAAAAGGAACATCGCCTTCTAATACTTTTACGGAAGAAGAATTTGATGAGGTAAAAGACTTGCTTTTAGGCTTGCCAGATACTTTAGAAGAAGATTATAATGCAGGTATTTTTGAGACCTACACAGAGTATCCTACAAGTACGGGTTTCGTTTTAACATCGATAGAAACAGCAATTTCGTTCAATAATTTTCATGAAGGAATTCATTACGGAATAATTAGAGCTATCAAAAAGTTTTTGTAGAAGCTATTTCCTGCTTTCGCTACTCGCTTTTTATAAGATGCTAATAAAAAATTAGCATCTTATAAAAGAGCTCAAACAAATCGCTCAATCAGGGCTAGGTAATATTGCAAATTATTGATAATTAGTGTTTTGTAATTACACTTCTAAGTTTTAAATAAACAATATCAGAAATAAATACTATGAAATTCAATACAAAAACAATTCACGGAGGTCAAAATCACGAAGAAGCAACAGGAGCAGTAATGCCACCAATTTTTCAAACGTCAACCTATGCGCAAACGAGTCCTGGTGTAAATAAAGGATACGAATATTCAAGAGGTGCAAATCCTACACGAACAGCTTTAGAAAACAGTTTTGCAGCTATAGAAAATGGTACACATGGTTTTGCCTTTTCGTCTGGATTGTCTGCTATAGATTGTGTTTTACGCACCTTAAATCCGGGAGATGAAGTGATTGCTGGCGATGATTTGTATGGCGGAACGTATAGAATGTTTACTCGTTTATTCAAAAAATACGGTTTAGAATTTACGTTTGTAAATATGGATGTTGTTGCAAATGTTACAGATGCAATTACAGCAAAAACAAAATTAATTTGGTTAGAAACTCCAACCAATCCGTTAATGAAAATTGCAGATATCGCGGTAATTTCATCAACGGTAAAAGCAGTAGATTCGGCTATTTTAATTGCAGTAGATAATACTTTTGCAACGCCTTATTTGCAACAACCTTTGGATTTAGGGGCGGATATTGTTATGCATTCTGCTACAAAATATTTAGGAGGTCACTCAGATTTAGTGATGGGTGCATTAATGGTTAAAGATGCAAAATTAGCAGAAGAATTGCATTTTATTCAGTTTGCTGCGGGCGCAATTGCGGGTCCAATGGATTCTTTTTTAGCTTTAAGAGGTATAAAAACCTTGCACATTAGAATGCAAAGACATTGTGAAAACGGAAGGGCAGTTGCTCATTTTTTAAACAAGCATCCAAAAGTAGGCGCGGTGTATTACCCAGGATTAGAAAATCATCCAAACCATGAAATTGCTAAAAAACAAATGAGAGATTTTGGCGGAATGGTTTCTTTTCGCTTAAAAGATGAAAGTAGAGCAGCGGCTTTTAAATTTTTAGAAAACACACATGTATTTACATTAGCCGAATCTTTAGGTGGCGTAGAAAGTTTGGTAAATCATCCAACAACAATGACGCATGCTTCTATTCCTGAGCCAGAAAGATTAAAAATAGGAATTACAGACTCTTTAATCCGTTTAAGTGTTGGTATAGAAGATATAGAAGATTTACTAGCAGATTTAGAACACGCTTTACATCAATAATACGTTTTTGTTGCAACAGCGATAAGCATATAAAATCAAAAAGACCTGAAAAGTTGAAACTTTTCAGGTCTTTTTAGTTGAAAGTTTAATCAACTGTAAAGTTTTCTTCTAAGAAATAATTTGCCCTTAATTCTGCTTGATTTATTTCTTTATGATACAAAATAATTTCTGGAAGTTGCCTTTTTAGATAATTACCGGTGTCCCATTTGTTGTTTTTGTTTTCGTCAATAATAACTCTAATGGTATATTTTTTAGGTTCTAATAAATCAAAAACAATAGTTTCTGTTGTTGCTATAAAATTACGTTGTACAACTTTAAAATCTTTAGTGCCAGTGAGCAATTCTATAATTAAATTTTTAGAATTTGCGTTGTTTACATTTAATGTAATTCTGCCGTAATCTTCTACTTCTTTGGTTTCAAATTTATAGATTAATGTGTCGTTTTTAATAGAAAAAACATCGTTAAAAGCATCAGGAAAAGCGGTGAGTTTGTATTTTTGTTTCGGTTCTTTTTTAAAAAGTATACCTACTAAGTTTTCTTTATCAGAAAGTAGCGTCGTAAATTTTACGGCAATTGTGTCTTTGTCAAAAAGGGTAATTTTACTGGTATCAATTTTTACAATTGGGTTGTTACTTTTTAAAAATAAAGTATCTCTAAAATGTAAAATAGAACTTACGGTAGATTTTATATCTAAAGAATCTATTTTGTTCTTTCGCAATCTTACGGTTAATGTATCAGAAAAATTGTTGTTTTTTACTTCAAAATTTAAAGAATCTGCTTCAAAAGGAGTAAACCAATAGTTTAAGGTGTCTTTGCCAACTTCAAATTTTGAAACACTTTTAAAATCATCCGGAACTTTAGAAAGTACTTTTATTTGCATGTTTTTTGCATCACCTACAAACCCAAATTCTAATTTTCCTTTCGTAATTTCTTTTCCTCTACTAAATTTATAAGGTTGCTCTTCTTTAAATAAAATAATTGGTTTTTTAATAATGCTGTCTCTAGGAAATTGAATGGTATCAGTAATAAAACCCACTTTTTCTGTAACCGGATTAAAAATATAATCGCTTACAGATTCTTGCAAAGCCATCATTAAATAGTTTCCTTTTCTAAGGTTTGTGAATTTAAAAACGGTGGTATCTAAAGTGCTTGTAATATAATTTGGTTTCTTTTTGTAAACAATAGAATCGTTAAAAGTACTGTCTATTCTATACAGTAAAACATTTATTTTTGTAGGTGTTTCCGTAAGTTTAGCATCTTTTATGCTACCAGATGTTGTTAAC
>JANQTQ010000228.1:5350-11665 GCA_030731625.1 Polaribacter sp.
CTATATAAGTTCCTGTAGAAAATACATATTTAAAATTTTCTAATTTATTACCTTCATTATTGTCCTGAACGGCGTTTCCAAAATTAATGATATACGTAGTGTTTGGTTGTAAAGTGTCTAAAATTTTAATTTTTAAGAATTCACTTGGCGAACCTTGAGGAGAAATTAATGGCGGATTTTTCATTGGCGGAGAAATGACCAACTGACTGTTTAAATCTTTTAATGTAATGTATTCATTAAAGTTGATTTTAATTTCTTTTTTATCAAATTTTGTGGTTTCATAAGGCGGAATGGCAGTTACAAATAAAGGTGCTTTTTCGTCTTTTGGACCACCTTCTGGTCTGCCTGTTCTAGCACAATTAGTAATAAAAACAAGTAAGACAACTAAAAAAAGAAATCGATAAGCTATTTTCACAAAAATAAATTTATACAAATTAACAATAATTTTTGAACATAAAATCATAAAACTTACTCTGTATACGCTATTGTTAAAATACTTATGGTGCAATTTTTAGATTTTAGAAACTCTTTTGCACAAGCTTCTAAAGTGGCGCCAGTAGTAATAACATCATCAATTAATAAAATGTTTTTGTGATCAAAAAATGATGGGTCGGTTAAAAGAAACTTTGTGTCAATATTATTAAAACGCTCAAAACGCGCTTTAAAAGTTTGTGTCTTGGTTGATGAAATTCTGATTAAACTATTTTCTAAATAATTAATATTTAAGTGCTTGCCTACTGTTTGGCCAAATTTTGTAACCTGATTATAGCCTCTTTCTCTTAATTTCTTTGGATGTAAAGGCACAGGAATTATGTAATCGATAGCACTAAATTCTTTATTTTCTTTTAAAATCTCTCCTAACCAATTGCCAAAAAGGACACCAATTTCTTCATTTCCTTTGTATTTTAAATCGTGAATTAATTTTTGTGTATTTCCTTTTTTTCTGTAAAACAATAAAGAAAATGCCTTTTCTATGATTATTCTGCCATAAAAAGCTTGTGAAGCCTTGTTATTTTTATAATCTATAAAATTGGTTAATGGTAAGTCATGTCTACAAAGTGTGCAAATAGTAACTTCGTTTTCTACCAGTTTATCTTCACAAACAGTGCATAATTTAGGATAAAAAATATGGAATAAGTCTTTTAAAAGTCTCATCTTTACGAAACAATTTTTTAGTAATATAGTTATTAAATAAGAGAAAACAATTGTCGAGCAGGATAAAATTTTTAAAAGAAGCCGTAAAAAATATTAAGACATTGGGCACAGTTACGCCAAGTTCTAGGTTTTTGTCCAAGAGAATGTTAAGGGAAATTAAGTTTTCAAATGCTGATGTTATTGTAGAATTAGGTCCAGGAAGTGGCGCAATTACAAAATATATTTTAGAGAATTTATCGCCAAATTCAATTTTAATTTGTTTTGAAATTAATGATAATTTTTATCAGCAATTACAAGAATTACAACATCCGCAATTAATTATTTTAAAGGCATCCGCAGAAAAAATTGTAGATGAATTAAAGAAACTACAAATTGACCGTGTAGATTATATTATTTCTAGTTTACCTCTTGCAATTATTCCTGATAAAATTTCTAACGAAATATTAATAAAATCGTTCGAAGTTTTGAGTGAAAATGGCAGTTTTATTCAATATCAGTACAGTTTAAGCTATTTTAAAAAATTAAAAAATGTTTTTAAGGAGTCTATTTCATTAGAATTTGAGCCTTTAAATATTCCTCCAGCATTTATTTATCGCTGTAAAAAAGTCGTTTAAATTTTTCTTGAAAATTTTCACTAAACGTGTATCTTTGCGCTCATTATGGCAAAACAAGAAGATCAATTTAAAAAAGTTTTATCGCACGCAAAAGAATACGGATATGTATTTCAATCATCTGAAATTTATGATGGATTAAGTGCGGTTTACGACTACGCTCAAAATGGAGTTGAGCTAAAGAAAAATATTAGAGATTACTGGTGGAAAGCAATGGTGCAAATGCACGAAAACATTGTGGGTATTGATGCTGCAATTTTAATGCATCCTACAACTTGGAAAGCGTCTGGTCACGTAGATGCTTTTAACGACCCTTTAATTGATAACAAAGATTCTAAAAAACGTTACAGAGCCGATGTTTTAATAGAAGATTACTGCGCTAAAATAGAAGGCAAAATAAATAAAGAAGTAGACAAAGCGGCAAAACGTTTTGGAGATGCTTTTAATAAAGAAGAATTTTTAGCTACAAATACTCGAGTTGTTGGTTATCAAGAACAAATAAATACCATTTTAGCAAGAATGGGCAAATCTTTAGGAGATGAAGATTTGGCAGATGTAAAAGCTTTAATTGAAGAATTAGAAATTGCAGATCCATTAACGGGTTCTAGAAACTGGACAGAAGTTAAACAATTTAACTTAATGTTTGGTACCCAAATTGGTGCATCTGCAGAAAATTCTACACAAGTTTATTTAAGACCAGAAACAGCGCAAGGTATTTTTGTAAACTTTTTAAACGTTCAAAAAACTGGACGAATGAAAATTCCTTTCGGAATTGCACAAACAGGTAAAGCTTTTAGAAATGAAATTGTTGCAAGACAATTTATTTTTAGAATGCGCGAGTTTGAACAAATGGAAATGCAATTTTTTGTAAAACCAGGAACGCAAAAAGAATGGTACGAACAGTGGAAAGAGACGCGTCTAAAATGGCATTTATCTTTAGGAATGGGTGCGGAAAATTATCGTTTTCATGATCATGATAAACTTGCGCATTATGCAGATGCAGCTGCAGATATCGAATTTAATTTTCCATTCGGATTTAAAGAATTAGAAGGAATTCACTCGCGTACAGATTTCGATTTAAAAGCACATGAACAATATTCTGGTAAGAAATTACAGTATTTTGATCATGAAGAAAATAAAAATTATGTGCCTTATGTTGTAGAAACTTCTATTGGTTTAGATAGAATGTTTTTAGCTGTTTTTTCTAATTCTTTAGTAGAAGAAGAGCTAGAAAACGGTTCTACTCGTACGGTTTTAAAATTACCATCAGTTTTAGCACCTTTTAAAGCAGCTATTTTACCCTTGGTTAAAAAGGATGGTTTACCAGAAATAGCTCGTGAAATTGTTGAAGATTTAAAATGGGATTTTAATGTAGATTATGATGAAAAAGATGCAGTAGGTAGACGCTATAGAAGACAAGATGCTAACGGAACGCCTTTTTGTATCACGGTTGATCATGATACTTTAGTAGATAAATCTGTTACTATTAGATACAGAGATACGATGGAACAAAAACGTGTTGCAATTGCAGATTTAAAAGAAATTATTAAAGCAGAAGTTGCTGTTAAAACTTGGTTACAGAAAATGTAATTTTAGCGCTACAGTACTTGTTCTAAATTAGTATAAACAAAGCCTCATCAATTTTTGATGAGGCTTTGTTGTTTATTTTTTACTTTTAATTGCACAAGTGCTTATGCCAAAAGGTAAATAAAGCGGACAAAAACTTATAAAGCTTGTAGCGACAAAAATGGCTGCTAAAATTAAAAGAATAATGCCTAAAGTGCCAGTTATTACATTTGTGTAAAATAAAAAGCCAATAACAACTGCAATAAGAATTCTTACAATCTTATCCGTTGAACCCATATTTTTTTTCATGATTTCAAAATTTAATAATACGTACTAAAGTTAATAAAAAAAACCTAAAAGACTCGCTTTTAGGTTTTAAAATATATTCTGTGTTGTAAATTAAGTTATAACCTCCAACCTACATTTAGACCAATTCTTGGAACTATAGCAGGCGAGTTAGAGCTAAATAAATTACGTCCAAGACCACCGTATACATCAATTGTTAGGCCTCCGCTTGCAATGTACTTTGCACCCACAGCGACTCCTAAAGCACCATCGGTATATTTTTTTAAATCTGTACCAGTTCCCCCTAAATTAGGAGCATCATATTTACCGAAATTTAATCCGAAGAAACCTTCACCAAAAAGATTCCATTGAGAGTTTGTTGTAAAATAATGACGGTAATAAGGTGTTAACATTGTGTTTTCATTATACCTGAAATCTGAACTTTGTTTTGCTAAGTTAAATAAAGCAGAAACCCCAAATGAAGATTCGTCTGAGATGTAATTTTCGTAAGAGAAAACTAAGCTTTTAATAATTAATGGGTTAGCAACATCTAATTTTAATTCTTGTTGAGAAAAACCAAAAGAACTTATAAATAATGTAATAAGTATGACTAATTTTTTCATGATTTTATTTTTATAAAATATTTTTTAAATGTATACTGCAAACATACTAAATTCTAGTTGTATAATTTAGAATCTATACCCTAAAGAAATACCTCCTCTAGTAATTAAATCATTATCTAGATTATAACTACTATTATTAGAGTTATTAAATAGATTTCTACCAACACCTCCATAAACTTCTGCTGTAAAACCAGATTTTATAATAAATTTCCCACCAACAGAAATACCAAGAGCAAAATCTGTTTCTTTTAAAGGATCGTTATTATAAATATAATTTCCATTGTTATCATAATAGTAATTATAATCATTGTCTTCATATGTATTAAGCATTCCAAAACCTTCTACAAAGAAACCTCTTGCAAATCTTGTTTCAGTAAAATACCATCTATAGTAAGGTGTTATAGAAAACTTTTTAGGATAGTATAAATCATCGTTAATATCACTAAAATTATAGAAAACTCCTACTCCAAAAGAAGAGTCTTTGTTCAATAAATATTCATAAGAAACATCTAAAGAAGAAAAAACAATTAAACTAAATGCATTTAATTTCACTTCATATTTTTTGTTAACATCTTGCGGATAAGTAGGTTCCTTTTGTTGAGCAAAAGAGATTGTAGTTACAGCTAAAAGTACTAATAATGTAATTTTTTTCATGGTTGATTTTTAAGGTTCTAAGAAAACAAAAGTATCAAAAAGTATTCCACAAAAATTATAAAACAACTTTTAATTATAAAATCCCTTTTAAGTTCTCTTTTTGGTATTAAGTACCTGGTAATCAAGTTTAAATTAATTTAATTCTATTCTTCAGAAAAACTATTTAACAACATAAATACTCCTTTTGTAAGTATTTGTTTGTTTTTTAATACTTCATAATTTTTTACTTGTATAAAGTTTTCATCTTGTAAACCAATTTCTAATTTAATTTTATCAAACAGATAATTATTGTCTTTTTTATCCTTTAAAACCAATGTAAAATAACTGTCATCACTCTGTATAATTGCACTTTTTGGAATTGAAATTTCGTTTTTAGAATCAGCAATAATATCGGCTTCAATAAACATTCCTGTAATAAAATTTGTTTTTTCTTCTTGATGTATATGACCATGAATTTTAATTGTTCTGTCGCTGTTGATCGTTGTGCCCACCAAATGTACTTCTGCATCATAGATTTTGTCGGATGCTTCAGGAACTTTAAAAAGTATTTTTTGATCTTTTTTAATCTTTAAAATATCTTTTTCAAAAACAGATAATTCTAAATGAATATGACTGGTATTTACGATTTCTAACAACTCACTTTCAGAAGATACAAACGTACCGTTGCTTACATTTACTTTGGTTACAAAACCATTTATAGGCGAATAAATATGTATGGTTGATGTAATTTGTCCTTTTTCAACAGCAGTTGGATTTATATTAAGCATTTGTAATTTTTGACGTAAACCATTGTAAATAGCTAAATTACTTTTGTAGGTGCTTTCTGCTTTTAAGTAGTTTTTTTGTGATGTAATTTGTTCATCAAACAGTGTTTTTTGTCTAGAATATTCGTTTTTTAAAAAGGCAAGTTGTTCTGCAACTTCTAAATATTCTTGTTGCATTTCTACAAATTCAATGTTTTTTAAACTCGCAATTAATTGACCTTTTGATACTTTATCGCCAATTAAAAGCGGAATTTTAGTTACATAACCACCCACAAAAGTACTTACACTTGCTTTGTTTTCTGGCGGAACATCAATCATTCCGCTTGCTTTTACAACCGTATTAAATGCTTGATCAGAAAGTTGACCAAATTCCATTTTTTCACTCTCAAATTGTGCTTTGCTAATACTGATTTCATTTTTATTAACAGCTGTTTCTACTTCTGTAGATGTGTTTTTTTCTTTATTTCCACAGGCTAAGAATGCGAATGAAAATAGAAGTATATATAAATTTTTCATTTTTAAAAAGTATTTAAAATAAGATGATTAATGTTGATAACAGTTTGGTTGTGCGCATTTAAATTTTCTAAATAATTCAATTCAATGTCTTTGGCAGTTTCTAAACTTTGTATGTATTGAAAAAAGTCTATTTCGCCTTCT
>JANQTQ010000229.1 GCA_030731625.1 Polaribacter sp.
GTTGTCCTTATTGTAATACAATGATGACAGACGGAATTAAATTTAAAGAAAAAGAAGCTGAAGTTGTTGTAAAAGATATAGCAGAATTAATAGCGGAAGCGAACAATTTATGATACAAAAAAAATGCCATCTGTAAAAAAAGAACATTTAGAACATGTTTTTTCTGAGTTAAATGATTTAAAATCAGAAAAAAAAGAACTGCAAGATAAAATTGTAAGTGTAAATTTAGAGTTGGATGCTTTAAAAGTAGAAAACGATTTACTACAATCAAAATTTGTTAATGAAACATCAGAAATTGATGTTTTAAGAGAAGAAAAAGAGCATTTTCGATCAAAATTGTTCGAAGTAAGTTCTCAAATAAATGATTTTAAAGTAGAAAAAGCAGATTTGCAATCTAAATTTGTTAGTTTAACATCGAATGTAGATACTTTAAAAGAAGAAAAAGAGCATTTGCAATTTGAACTGATCAAAATAGAATCAGTGGATCAAACTTTAATTGGATAAAATAAACAGCTTGAATCTTGAATTGTAACCTTAAATTCAGAGTTAAATGTTTTAGAAGATAAAAAAAATCAATTAAAATCTATTTATGCAGATTCTGAGTTAAAAATTGGTAGTTTAGAAAAAAAAGCTAAAAGAAATAAAACGATACTTCCTGTTTTTATTTTTGTTCTCGCAGTAGTATCATTTTTATTTTATTTAAATAATGCAAAATCGAAATTAGAATTAAATTCGTTGAAACAAACTAATTTAGTTTTGTTAGATAGCATTCAAAAAATTAATTTACAGCCTATTCCACCTTCACCTGTACTTGTAAATGAGAAGCCAAAAGTTCTTTACACTTTACAATTAGGTGTTTTTAAAAATGTTGATGTTGATTTTGGTACTGTAGAAAATTTAAACTTTAAAGAAATAAAAACAGATCAAGGAAACCTCTATCAGCTAGGTTCGTTTACAACTTATAAGTTTGCTACTGTGTTTAAAAATGAAATTAAAAAGATGGGCTTAAAAGATGTTTTTTTAGTTCCGTATAATGAAAATGAGGAACGAATTTCTATTAAAGAAGCCTTAATTTTAAGCAACGAAACAGAATTTATTGTTGAATAGCAATTCGTAATTATTTAAAATTTAGTACTATTAGTATCAAATTTCTTGTAGTTGAAAAAAGAACAATAAAGGAATAATTAAATTATATATGTTTATAAATAATCCTATTTCAGTTTTTCCAGATATCACAGAAATACTATTTAATTCTATACATAAAAACTATTTAAAAGTTATTTTATTGAATGTCTTGTTGATTTTTACTGCTATTTTAATAGGTCTTTTTACTGCAGATTATTTTAATTTATTTGAAGAGATAAAGAGTTATGTGTATCTTTTTTACATCGTTTTTTCCTTTGTCTTTATTCTGGTAAATCTTTTCATGTATATAGGATTTAAAAAAAGAAAGTATGCAGTTAGAGAAAAAGATATTTCTTACAAGAGCGGTGTTTTTATACGAAAGTTAACAACGGTTCCGTTTTCTAGAATTCAACATATAGAAGTTGATGAAGGTCTTTTTTCGAGATTTTTTAAACTAGCTTCATTAAGTGTTTTTACAGCAGGAGACAGTAGTGATGATTTAGTAATTAAAGGAATTGCAAAAGAAACTGCCTTGGAAATCAAGGAATTTATCAGCTCAAAAATTAATGAATAACTCTTTTGATTTCTCTAATTTTTCAAGACAATCTTCAAAAGGGATTTTAGTCCTCTATTTAAATTTTATTTATAAATTTATAAAAGTAACTTGGATTTTATTATTTTTTGCTGTCAAAGATTTTAATAAAATATCTAGCATTAAACTCACTTATATATATATAGGTATCGCAGTTGTTTTGATTTTTTTACTGGTTAGAGCTTATTTAATTTTTAAAAACTTTCAATTTAAAGTAACTAATGATCATTTTATATTAAAACAAGGAATTCTTAAAAAAACGAATACTTCTGTTCCTTTTTATAGAATTCAAAACATCAATTTTAAGCAAAATATTATTCAGCAAATAATTGGTGTATTTGAAGTTAGTATAGAAACCGCTGGTTCTAAAGACACAGAAATTGCAATTAAAGCATTGCCTTTATCAAAAGCAGAAGCTCTAAAAGAAATTATGTCAAAGAGTGCCTCTTTTGATAAACTAATAAGTATTGATGTTGATAAAAAACCACTGGTTAAAATTGGATTAAAAGAACTTTTTAAAGTTAGTCTTACAGAAAACCATCTTCAAAATTTATTGCTGTTTTTAGCACTTATTATTGGTTTTTTTCAGCAAATAGAACAATTTGTTGAGACTTTAGGAAGAACAGATTTGTTAGATGGATTTATCGCAGAAAGTAAAGATGCGCTTTCTATAAGTTTTTTTCTGATAACTATTTTGTTGATTTTTTTAACAGTGATAGCTTTGATGAGTTCTTTTGTTAAAATATTTTTAGTTCATTTTAATTTAACAGCCTATTTAAAAGAAGATGCTTTTGAAATTCATCAAGGTTTATTTACAAAAAAATCAATTATACTAAAGAAAAATAAAGTTCAAAATATTACAATTTCTACAAACCCTTTAAAACGATTAATTGGCATTTCTTTTATCACTTTTAAACAAGCCGTGAGTGGCGAATTAAATGAAAAGAAAGATAAATTAATACGCATTGTTGGTTGTAAAAATGAGCAAGTTGAAATTATAAAAACAAGTTTATTCAAGGTAATTGAGCTAGAAAATGGAGAAAAAGAATATCCTGAAAATTATTATAAAAGAAGAATACTTATCTTCGTTTTTTTATTTCTAATTATTGGTTATGCTTTAACTTATGGGTTTTTTAATCATTTTGAAATTTTTTATTCTACCATTTTAGTTTTTCCAATTTCGTTTTATTTGATTTTAAAAAAAGTAAAGAAACGTTTTTATAAAATTACAGATGAAATGCTAATAGTTGGCAGCGGATTATTAGAAACACACTTAACGTATTTAGAAATTTTTAAAGTTCAGAATATTAAAATGAGACAAAATATTTTTCAAAAAAGAAGTAATGTTGCAGATTTAATTTTACAAACCGCTTCTGGAAAAATTAATATTCCGTGTATTCGTTTTGAAGATGCCATTAAAATTTATAATCATACTTTGTATAAAGTAGAAACTAGCAGAACTTCATGGATGTAAAAAGTTTTATTAAAGCAGCACGTTTAAGAACATTGCCTTTGTCGATATCAGGAATTATTGTGGGAAGTATTTTAGGAAATGAAGCTTTTTATGTAACTTCTAATTTAAGTCATAAACCAGCTTTATGGTTATCAAGTATTTTCTGGCTAGCAATTCTAACCACAATTGGTTTTCAAGTATTATCAAACTTTGCAAACGATTATGGAGACGGAATAAAAGGTTCTGATAAAAATAGAACAGGAGAAGCAAGAATGGTTGCATCAGGTGCAATTGCTCCAAAACAAATGAAATCAGCAATGATAATTACTACAATTGTCACTTTGATAATTGCTTTGTTATTGATTTATGTTGCTTTTGGAAGTGATAATTTTGGATATTCTATCTTGTTTTTAGGATTAGGAATCGCCTCAATTGCAGCGGCAATAAAATATACAGTTGGTAATTCGGCTTATGGTTATAGTGGTTTTGGCGATGTTTTTGTTTTTATTTTCTTCGGTTTAGTAAGCGTTGTAGGATCTTATTTTTTGTACACAAAACACATCAATTTTAAAATATTTTTACCAGCAATTTCTATTGGATTGTTAAGTACGGCGGTTTTAAATTTAAATAATTTAAGGGATCAAATAGAAGATAAAAAGAACAATAAAAACACCCTAGTTGTTAAATTGGGTAACGAAAAAGCTAAAAAATATCATTATTTTTTAATTTTTGGCGCATTAGTTACAGCCTTAATGTATGTTTTTTTAGATTTTAAATCTATATACGAGCTTATTTTTTTAGTAGCTTTTATTCCGTTAATTAAAAATGTAAAAACAGTAGCACAAAATACTATTCCCGCAGAATTAGATAGCGAACTTAAAAAAGTTGCATTAAGTACTTTTTTGTTCGCAGTTCTTTTTGCAATTGGTCAAGTTTTGTAATTTAGAAAAAATTAAATTTAAGTTTATGAATATTCAATTTTTAGGTCATTCTTGCTTTTCTATAGAAATAAATGAAATCACTATTTTAATAGATCCTTTTATCACAGGCAACTCACTGGCATCGCACATAGATATTTCGAAGTTAAAAGCAGATTTTATTTTGCTTACACATGCGCATCAAGATCATGTTTTAGATGCGGAAGTAATTGCAGAAAGAACAAAATCAGTGATTATTTCTAATTATGAAATAGCCATGTATTATGGGGCAAAAGGTTTAAATGTGCAGCCATTAAATCATGGAGGCACTTTTAAAAACCCTAATTTTTCTGCTAAATATGTAAATGCAATTCATACTTCTTCTTTTGCCGATGGAACTTATGGTGGGCAACCTGGTGGTTTTGTAATTTCATCAAAAGATACATCTATTTATGTTGCTGGTGATACGGCCGTAACTTTTGATATGAAACTTATTCCTATGTCAACAAAATTAAATGCAGCTATTTTTCCTATTGGAGATACTTTTACAATGGGAATAGACGATGCTATTATTGCAAGCGATTTGGTTGCATGTAATAAAATAATTGGCTGTCATTTTAATACGTTTCCTCCAATAGAAATTAACGTAAATGAAGCTAAAAATAAATTTTCTTCAAAAGGAAAAGAGTTAATAATTTTAGAAATTGGAGCACATATAAGCATATAAAATGAAGACCATAAAAATAATTTTAGGAATTATCACGGCAATCTCAGTTGTTTTTTTTGCAACAGGATTGTTTGTAAAACAAACTGATTATACAGCACAAGTTTCTGTAAATAAACCTTTAACCTCGGTATTTGAAACGTTTAATACTTCAGAACAAATTAAAAACTGGATTCCAGAAATTAAATCTTTAGAGGTTATAAATGAAAACATTGGTAAAACAGGCAGTAGTTATAAAATTGTAATTGATACGCAAGATCAAGAAATTACAATGACTCAAAAAGTGCTGGCTTATGTGCCAAATGAAAAAGTAACACTTTATTTTGATGCAGAAAACATGTTAAAAACAGACGATTATATTTTTACTGAAAAAAACGGAGTTACAACGATTACTTTAAATGCAAGTTGCCAAAGCGAATCGTATATGATGGCTTGTATGTTTCCTTATTTTAAAAGCACTTTTAAAGATCAAGACCAAACGTATTTAAATAATTTCAAAGCATTTGTAGAAAAATAAAAACTTCTAATTTTGATAAAAGCATCGTATAAAAAATACATTCTTAATTTTAAAAACCCAAGCGGAACCTCTCGTGGAATTTTAAAAACAAAAGAAACTTGGTTTATAATTCTAGAAAATAATAATAAAATAGGAATTGGAGAAACTGGTTTGTTTAGAGGTCTAAGTGTTGATGATGTGCCAAATTATGAAGAAAAATTAATTTGGATTTGTAAAAATATAAATCTTGGTTTAGAGCATTTATTACAGGAACTTTTTCAATTTCCATCGCTTCAATTTGGACTAGAACAAGCATTTTTATCCTTAGAAAGTAAAACGCCATTTGAGCTTTTTCCTTCTCAATTTACAGAAGGAAACGAAGCAATTTCTATAAATGGTTTAATTTGGATGGGAGAAAAAGAATTCATGAAAAATCAAATCAAAGAAAAACTAAAAACAGGTTTTTCTTGTATCAAAATGAAAATTGGTGCTATAGATTTTGATGCAGAAATTGAGTTGTTAAAATCCATCAGAAAAGAATTTTCATCCAAAGAAATAGAGTTAAGAGTTGATGCAAATGGTGCTTTTAATCCCAAGAATGCTTTAGAAAAATTAGAAAAATTAGCGTCTTTAGATATTCATTCTATAGAGCAACCCATCAAACAAGGTCAAGTGCAAGAAATGGCCAATTTATGTTCTAAAACGCCTTTGCCAATTGCCTTAGATGAAGAATTAATTGGAATATTTTCATCCGAAGAAAAACAGGAATTATTAAAAACCATAAAACCACAATTTATCATTTTAAAACCAAGTTTAATTGGCGGTTTTGCAGGTAGCAAAGAATGGATTAATTTTGCAGCACAAAATAAGTGCGATTGGTGGATTACTTCTGCTTTAGAAAGTAATGTTGGGTTAAATGCAATTGCGCAATTTACCTATACATTACAAAATAATTTGCCTCAAGGTTTAGGAACTGGAGGTTTGTTTACAAATAATTTTGAGAGTCCGTTAGAGGTTAAAAACGGAACATTACAATACAATCCAAGGTTAAATTGGAATTTTAATTTATAATAATGAACTATATACAGCAAGGTTTTAAAGGGAATAATGAATGGTATCATTGGATATTTACAATTATTTTAGTTTTTATAGGATGGCAAGTTTTAGGAGCAATTCCGTTAACTATTGTTGCTTATTTACATTCCGCAAATTTAGAAGAATTTGCTGCTGCTGGTGCAGATAATTTTATGAGTTTGGGCATCAACAAAAATGTATTTCTTTTTTTAATGCTTTTTATGTTTGCCTTTGGTCTTGTTTTTCTAATTATTGGTGTTAAATATATTCATAAAAGAACCGTAGCATCTTTAGTAACCAGTAGAAAAAAAATTGATTGGAAACGTTTTTGGTTTAGCTTTTTAATTTGGGGAACATTAGTCTTAGTTTTTACAATTTTAGGTATTTTATTAGCTCCAGAAGATTTCACTTTTAACTTTAATGCAAAACCATTTTTTATTTTAGTAGCTATTTCAATTGTATTAATTCCTTTACAAACTAGTTTCGAAGAGTTGTTGTTTAGAGGATATTTTATGCAGGGATTGGGCATTTTATCTAAAAATAAATGGGTTCCTTTATTAATAACTTCCGTTTGTTTTGGGTTGTTGCATGGCGCAAATCCAGAGGTTCAAAAGTTAGGCAGTATCACCATGGTTTTTTATATTGGTACTGGGTTTTTCTACGGAATTACGACTTTAATGGATGAGGGAACTGAATTAGCTTTGGGTTTACACGCCGTTAATAATATGCTTGCCGCATTTTTAGTAACAACAGATTGGATGGTTTTTCAAACGGATGCTCTCTTTATAGACACTTCAGAACCTTCTGTTACCTGGGAAATGTTTGTACCAGTTTTTGTTTTATATCCTTTAATTTTATGGATGTTTTCTAAAAAATATGGATGGAAAAATTGGAAAGATAAACTATTGGGTAAAGTGGAAAAGCCATTAACTTTAAAAGAAAATAATATCTTTTTAAATGAAATTGGTGCAGAGTAATTTTCATAAAAGTTTTAAATTAAATGGATGTGCTTTTACATCTATTGATCAAATTTTAGAGCATTCAAAAGGTGTTTCTGATGAAATATATCTGTTTTTAAAAAAATGGTTTTCTTTGGATAAAACGATTACTGTCCAAACATCAGGTTCTACAGGTACACCAAAATCTATTTTATTAAAAAAAGAATTTGTTGTAAATTCAGCAATAGCAACGGGTTCTTTTTTCAATTTGAAGGAGCATACATCAGCTTTGTTATGTTTACCACCGCAATATATTGCTGGTAAGTTGATGTTAATTAGAGCGATAATTCTAGGTTGGGATTTAGATATTATCGAGGCTAATTCCAATCCGTTAGAACATATAGAAAAGCATTATGATTTTTCTGCCATGGTTCCTTTACAATTAGAAAATTCGTTATCAAAACTACATCTTGTAAAACAATTAATTGTAGGTGGAGGCGCAGTTTCTAAAGAATTAGAACGTAAAATTCAAGATATTTCTACGGTAGTTTTTGCAACATACGGAATGACAGAAACGATTACGCATATTGCTGTTAAAAAGTTAAATAGAATTGATTTGTTTCCTAATTTTTATCAAGTTTTACCAAATGTAACTATTTATAAAGATGATAGAAATTGTTTGGTAATTGATGCTCCAAAAGTTTGTGATGCACTCATTTTTACAAATGATGTCGTAGAATTAATTTCTGATACTCAGTTTAATTGGTTAGGTCGTTTTGATAATGTAATTAACTCAGGCGGAATAAAATTACATCCAGAGAAAATAGAGGAGAAGCTATCAGAAATAATTACAAATCGTTTTTTTGTAGCCGGTATTTCTGATTTAATTTTAGGAGAAAAATTAGTTTTGGTTATTGAGGGCGAAAAGCAGGAATTTAATTTTAAAAAGGCAAATTTAACCAAGTTTGAAAACCCGAAAGAAATCTATTTTTTAAAGAATTTTATAGAAACAGACACAAAAAAAATCCAACGTAAAAAAACATTGGATTTGTTGAAATTATAAAATTTTAAAGCTTATTTAAAAAGCATTTCTAACATTAATTGATCAATAAAACCATCGGCTAAAAGATCGTTTTTTTCTTCAAAAGTTTTGATTGCGTTTAAAGTTTCAATTCTATAAACACCATCTATTTGCAAGTTATAACCAAGTTCTTTCAATCTTTTTTGAACTTCATAAATAATTGCATCTTTTTCACCTTTATACAAATTTACTTTAGTGTCAAAAAGGCAGTATATTGTTTCGAAGTTTGCTCTTCGTTGGTATGTTTTTAAATCAATTCCGTTTTCTTCTAAAAATTTTATTTCAGTATTAGAAAGTCCGTTGTTTTTTAATTTCAAAGAATTTTCAAGTATTGCCTCATAATAGTTAATTTTCGCTAGCTTTTTAGCATAGATCTCCACTGCAGATTTTGTTTCAATATCATCATCTTCTGGCGTTCTAACATCAATATCATTCGCAGTCCATTGGAGCATTGTATAGCTATCTAAATTCTCGATTGCTTCATAATAGTTTAAAACTAACTCTTGATTATGATATTCTTTATCTAAATTTTTATTCGTTTTGTAATTAATTTCAGGAGAATTATATCTTTTATATTGGTTGTATTTTCCATAACCAATTAAACCAACTATAATTATAAGTAGAAAAATGATAAGTTGTTTCATAAAAAGAGTATCTGTTTAGTAATTAAACAAATGTAATAAAACTTTGTAAACTGATGTTTAAAATAAGAGTTTAGTAAAAAACGTTTTTTTAAAGTATTATTTTTTGATGTAAAAACGATTTAAATATTATAATTTAATTAACAGTATCTAATTTTTTAATGGTATTTAATTCATAATTCTAGTGATATATTTGCGCGAAAAAAAAAATATATTTATGAAAAAAACACTTTTAATTTTAGTCTTATTTTTTTTAGTAACTTCTTTTAAATCAGATACTGAAAATCCAGTAAAATCTGGTGAAAGTTTGGTGTATTCTGGCTCATATAATATGAGTGGTTTGCTAACTCAAATTGCACAAGTTAACATGACAACAGAGAAGGTAACGACAGCAAAAAATAATTATTTGCACTTTTCTTGTAGTCTAGCAACCTACTCTAAATGGGACTCTTTTTTTAAAATAAGAGATGTATATGAGTCGTATGTAAACCCTATAAGCTTAAAACCTAGTTTATATAAGCGAAATATTAATGAAGGTGGATTTATTAAAAAAGAAAAATATGTTATTAAAGGAAGCAAAGTTAATAGTACCGTAAGCTTTAAAAATAACCAAGAAACTCAAAATTCTTTTACAATAGGTACAAATACTGTGGATGTCATAACTTTTTTATACCAAATGAGAACAGTTAATTTTGCTAATTTTAAAGTTGGTCAAACAAAGAGTTTTACGATTGTTTTTGATGAAAAAGAAATGGATATCTCATTAAAATATATGGGAAAAGAAACTATAAATGCGGGTAATTTAGGAAAAAAAGAATGTTATAAAGTTTCTATAGCAGCAAAAACGGCAGCCTTAAAAGGAAAGGACAAAAACATTATTTGGCTTACAGCAGATGAACATAAAATACCTGCTTTAATACAATTTAGTATTCCCGTAGGAGTAGGAAATTTAACTTTGAAATCAGCAACAGGGATTTAATTTACTTATTTATGAAAACTCTATATATCATTTTAGCTGTCTTTTTTTTAATTTTATCAGCAATTTTTAGTTATTTGCCTTTAGGAACAATAGCTTTAATTCCAATTTCTTTTGCATTTTTATTTAGTTATTTGGTTTTTAAAAAATCAGAAACTCCTAATAATAAATTTTCAAAAATTCTTTTAATCTTAACAATAGTATGTTTAATTTTTGTGCTAGTAAAAGTGTTTTTTATTAAAAATGAATTGGAAATTGATACCAAGTTTGAGCAACAAAAAATAGAAAATAATAAAGATGCAAAAAAAGATCTAGAAGATCTAGAAAACGATTTAGAATAAAAAAGGTTCCAAATGTGGAACCTTTTTTATTAGTATAATGTAAATGAGAAGCTTTTTAATTAAAGTTTACCTTTAAAAACCTTGAGCAATTTTTTCTAGTTCTTGCTTATCTAGAATAGCAATATCTTTACCCATAAAAGTTATTATTTTTTTCTTTTTTAATTCTGATAATAATCGAATTGCAGATTCTGTTGCAGTACCAATAATATTAGCAATATCTTCTCTAGACAAATGAATATCTATGGCTCCTTTATTATTGGTTTTAAATTTGCCTTCTAAATGTAATAATGTTTCAGCTAAACGTTGCTTTACGCTTTTTTGAGCCATATTTACAATCAAATTATCTGCCGTTTTTAATGAGGTTGCCATTGTTTTTAAGACATCTAATGTAAAGCCTGGGTTTTTTTCAAGGTCTTTAATAATTTCTTCTTTTGGTATAAAACAAACATCCATATCACTTAACGCAACAGCTGTTAGGTTAGATATTTCATCAGAAATTAAACTTCTTTCGCCAATAATATTCCCTCTATGTATTAAGTTTATAATTTGATTCCTACCATTTTCACTCATTTTAGAAACCTTGCAAATACCTTCTTTAATACAAAAAATACCATTTAAATGATCACCTTCTTTAAAGATTACATCACCTTTTTTTATTATTCTTGAAGTTTTACATGCCGTAATTCTAATTAACTCATCTTTAGTTAGCTCTTTTAAAGAATTAAATTTGCGTACAATACATTGTTCACATTTACTCATTGTTAAGAAGGATTTAGAGTACAAATGTATCGAAAAACTGATATATATCATATTTTAAATGCAAATCTTATTGCAAATTTGCAATAGGCAAACGAGTAAATATGAAAACTACACATTGTTATCATTGTGGGGATTCTTGTGATGAAACTATTATACAGAAAGACGATAAGTTTTTCTGTTGTAATGGATGTAAAACCGTTTATGAAATCTTCTCAGAAAATGATTTAACATGTTATTATGATTTTCAAGAAAATCCAGGAGCAATTCCTGTTGAAATACAAGGTAAATATGATTTTTTAGAGAATAAAGAAATCATAGAAAAACTATTGGATTTTAACGATGGCAACACACAAATAGCAACTTTTTATATTCCACACATTCATTGTAGTTCCTGTATTTGGGTATTAGAAAATCTTCATAAATTAAATTCAAAAATTAGCACATCACAAGTAGATTTTCCTAAGAAAACGGTCCGAATTACATTTAATTTAGAAGTTGTTTCACTTAAAGAAATTGTTCTTTTATTAAGTTC
>JANQTQ010000230.1 GCA_030731625.1 Polaribacter sp.
AGTAAAAGAAAGTGAATATTCTTTAAAAGAAGCTGGTAGATTGGCAAAAATTGGCTACTGGTCTTATGATAAACAAACGGATACCATTTTTTGGTCTAAAGCGGTACATGAAATTTATGGTAATAATCCAAAAGATGGTGTGCCAGAATTGGATGTAATACTTACTTGTTTTAGTGAAGAATCAGTAAAAAAACTTATTGAAGCCACAGTACTTTTGGCTACTAAAGGAATTTCTTTTGAAATTGAGTTAGAAATGACCAATTTAAAAAATGAAAAACGTTGGATCCTAAACATGGGAGAACCAATATTTAATGATAAAAAAGAAGTTATTGGTAGAAGAGGAGTTTCGCAAGATATTACGCAAAGAAAATTAATTCAAAATGAGTTAGACGCTCAAAACGAAAAACTATATGTATTAAACAAGGCACTAAATGAAGCACAGAAATTAAGTCATGTTGGTAGTTGGCAATGGAATATGACAACAGATACCGCAGAATGGTCTGATGAAATGTATAATATATATGGCGTAACTAAAGATAATTTTTATCCTTCTAATGAAAATGTAATGAAAACTATTTTACCAGAAGATATAAGCAAATTAGAACAAGGTGTTAATTCTTTATTAGTTGATAAATTGTTTGTTCCTTTTGAGTTTAGGATAAAACGCCCAACTGGTGAGATTAGACATTTATATATTGCAGCCTTAAAACAAAAATCTACAGAAAGTATTTTTGGAGTTACTAAAGATATTACTGAGCAAAAGAAAATAGAAGAGAACAATTTAATTATAACAGTTAGGTATCAAAAATTATTTGATAATGCTTCTATTGCTATTTTAAATGAAGATTTAACGTTGGTTTTTGATAAAATGGATGAACTCAAAAAACAAGGTGTACTTAATATTGCAAAGTATATAGAGCAACATCCAGAAGTCCTCTTCTCTTTTCTTGAAAGTCTTATTGTTAATAAAGTAAATGAAGCTACTTTAAAATTATTTAAAGCAAAAAATGAAAAGGATTTTTTAGAAAACATTCATCAAACATTTGGTAAAGGAGCAGATAAAGTATTTGGTAAACTTATTGAAGCTGTTTGGAATAATGAGAAATCATTTACATCAGAAGTAAATTATAAAACACTAGAAGGAGATGAGTTTGCAGCTATCATTTCTGTGCCAATTCCTCAAACAAAACTAGAAAGGAAAACTGTACCAGTAAGTATACAAAGTATTCAAAGTATAAAAGAAGCAGAATTAGCAAAAAAAGAATCTATAAATAGATTAAATGAAGCGCAGAAATTAGCAAAAATTGGAAGTTGGTTATCTACGCCATCAACTCAAGAAATAATATGGTCTGATGAAACGTTTAGAATTTGGGGCTTCAACTCTAATAAAGCGGCTCCTAAATTTATGCCACTTCTTAATTTAGTTCACAAAAATGACAGAAATTTATTTATTAGGTCTTTTACAAATGTAACAAATAAAGGAACTGCATATGATATTGAATTTAGAATTTGCCTTCCTAATCATAAAGAAAAATGGATTAGATCTATCTGTAAACCTATTTTTGATGATGAGGGTAAAGTTGTTAGTTTAAAAGGTGTAAATCAAGATATTACTGCGCAAAAAACAGCAAAAGAAAAAATTGAAAAGGCAGACGAAATGTATCGTCTATTAACAGATAATTCTAACGATTTAATTTGTTTACAAGAACCAGACAGCACTTTTAAATACATTAGTCCTTCTGTAAAAACCTTATTGGGTTATGAACCATCAGATTTTTTGGGTAAAAAAGTTTTTAGCATCATAAATAGAGAAGATATTAATCTACTAAGAAGTGTCATTGAAAAAAGAACGTTGAGTAGAAATTATAGCGAAGCAATTTCTTTTAGAATTCGTCATAAAGATGGACATTTTGTTTGGCTAGAATTTTTATCATCACCTGTTTATAAAGGCAAAGAAATTAGTTATTTTGTTACAACTTCTAGAGATATTACTTTATGGGTATCAGCAAAACAAGAAATACAAGAATATCAAACGTCATTGCAAAAATTAACTACAGAAATTACGTTGATAGAAGAAAAACAAAAAAAAGAAATAGCATCTAATATACACGATCATTTAAGTCAGTCATTAGTAATCTCAAAAATGAAAATAAATGAGCTTAAAAAAAATCCACAATTAAAAGTAATAACTGAAGATTTAAAATTTATTGAAACACATATTTCTGAAGCATTAGTAAATAGTCGTAAGATTACGTATGAACTTTCTCCGCCTGTATTATATCAATTAGGAATCGTTGAAGCCTTAAATTGGCTACTAGAAGAGGTAGAGGCAAACCATAAGATTGCCTATTGTTTTAATAGTAATGTAAATAACATAAAGCTTACAGATGTAAAATCTATTTTGTTGTATAGAAGCATACAAGAGATAATTAAAAACACCATAAAATATGCAAATGCATCCTTAATAACTTTAAATTTTGATGAAATTAGTGACGGGATACAAATTTTAATTGCTGATGACGGTGTTGGTTTTGATACTTCAATATTAAAGAATATACATACTCATAGAGGTAAAGGATTTGGTTTATTTACTGTTCAGGAAAGAATAATAAATATAAAAGGAAAATTTACGATAGAATCAGAAATAAATAAGGGTACATCTGTTAAAATTTTTATACCTTTAGCTACATGACTTGTTTAAATGAAAAATATTAAAATAATATTAGTTGACGACCATAAATTATTAAGAGATGGTTTAAGGAACATTATTGAGCAAAGGTCAAATATGCAAATAATTGGCGAGGCTTCTGATGGCCGAGAAGGAATAAAGATTTGCTCTAAATTGTTGCCAGATGTGGTAGTGATCGATGTAGCAATGCCTGGTTTAAATGGTATTGAAGCAGCAAAACAAATTCACAAAGCTTTTCCTGATATAAAAATAATAGGGTTGTCTATGCATTCTACCAAGCAATTTATTCAAGGTATGTTTAAAGCGGGTGCCTATGGGTATTTATTAAAAGATGGAGATTCGGACGAGTTGATTACTGCAATTACCACCGTTATGGAAAATAAAAAGTACCTATCAAAAGATATCAATCAAGAGTTTCTTACTTTATTAAAGAGTGGTAAAGTTATTGAAAAAGCAAAATTAAGCTCTAGAGAGAAAGAAGTTTTACAATTAATAGCAGAAGGTAAATCATCTAAAGAAACAGGAGATATATTATTTTTAAGTCCAAAAACAGTGGATGTTCATAGAAATAATATTATGAAAAAAATTGACTTACACACCATTCCCGAATTAACAAAATATGCTATTCAAGAAGGCTTAACTTCTTTAGATATTTAATAAAATTTAAGATTATTTTATATAATGATAAGCAATTTGCTTATTAAAAAATAGCTAAAAACAAGCGAACTTACACTTGCCTTAAATCAAGGTCTCGAATTTTAGTTTGAAATCAAAAACAAAAAATTTATTAATAGTAGAAGATAATCCATTTATTGGAAAAAGTCTTGTGAACATGGCTAATGAAGTTAGCGAGATAGGAGACATCTACCTAAAAAATTCTTTGCAACAAGCGATTTCTATTTTAACTGAAACTAAATTTAAGTTCATTATTTTAGATTTAAAATTGCCAGATGGCATAGAACTATTAAAATGGCTTAAAACAAATAAAATAGAGACTAAAGTATTTGTGTTTTCTATAAGTACAGAGCTTAAGAAAACAGCTTTAAAATATGGTGCAACAGCCTTCTTTGATAAATCTAAAGATGCAGACGAACTAATAGAAGCGCTTAAAAAAGGGTAACTCAAAAGTGTTTTAAATTTTTAGATTGTATTTTAACGCAATTTTTTCTGTTTTCATTTTAGAAATTACATCAAATAAAAAAAGCTAAACTTGGGGGTAGGTTTAGCTTTTTTAGTCTTTATATATTATTGGGGATATATATATGTTTTATTGTTTTTAATTATAATATAAAGATAAGATAGATTACAAGTTTTTTCAATAGGTAAAATTCTTATTTTTAGGTAAATTATATTTCGAATTGATAAAAACTAATATTCTGATAGCTACTAAAGATTCAAGAATCCGTTTATAAAACTCAATTTAATTTAAAGTAAAATTCTAAAAGGTTTCTATTTTTTCGTCCTTAAGTTTGGCTCAAATAAAAAAGCTAAACTTGGGGGAGTTTTAGCTTTTTTTAGTTTTATACATTAGTGGGGAATGTGTATATGTGGGGGAATGAATGTTTTATTGTTTTTAATTATAGTATAAAGATAAGTAAGATTACAAGTTTTTTCAATAGGTAAAATTCTTATTTTAGTGTATAAAAAATGCCCCAAATAGTATTTAACTTTTGGGGCATCTTCATTTTAACTAGATTCTTACTATTATCTAACTTCAAAGGTAATAGGTATACTGTAGCTAACCCCTACAGGCATCCCTCTTTGTTTACCTGGTTTCATGTCTGGCAATGAACCTATAATTTCTCCTACTTCTCTTTCTAAAACAGGGTGCGGTCCTCTAGATTTTACATTTACAATTTTCCCTGATTTGTTAATTGTAAATACCACAAATAATTTTTTCTTTCCAGGTGCTAAACCTAGTTCTGTAGCTAGATTAACATCAAATTTTCTACCAAAAAATTCAGTAACTTTTTGGGTAAAACAATCTTTAAGTTCTTTGTTGTTACCTTTACAGCCAGGATAAACAGGTACATCTTCAATTAAAACAAAAGGAATATCTTCAACAAATTCTTCTACTTCTCTTACTTCAACGATATCTCTTGTTTTTACAATTACGGCTTGACCTTCATCTGTTTCTGTAGATTTAATAACAGCTTCTTCTATTTTTAAATCATCCTCTACCACTTTAATTTTTTCAATTGTTGGTGGTGGATCATTCTGTTTTGGAGGATCTACTTTTTGAATTTCTACAATGGGAATGTCTTCTTTCATGTCGGCAACCATACTTACTACTCCTAAATTTGATGTATTATCTATTTCATAAGTCTTGTATTCCATACAGATATATGTAATAAATAAGGTAAGTACTAATCCTATTAGCATGAAAATTTTACTATAATTTTCTAGTTGCTGTTTTGGGTTTTTTTTAATTTCCATAATGGAACTTTTTTTAAATTTATTTTAAATAGCCTTGTTCAAATTATCAAATTCTTAGTATTTTGATATCTGATTGTAAAATTATAAATTTTATAGGCTTCAAAATATGATTTTCATCATGATTTGTCATGAATTTTAGTCGGATTATTTCCGTTCCAAAGGGTAAGAATATCAGTAGCTACAGAAGCGCCACTTCCAGCAGCAATTGCAAATTGACTTCTACAACCTGCAATAGTACCGCAACAGTATAAGCCTTCTTTTATAAGATGATCATCATTTTTAAGCTGAATTCTGTCTTTATCAGGATTTGCTTTTTGATGCGGAATAATAAATCCGTCTAAACCGTTAATTAAAAATGGTTTAGAATAGTTTAACGCAAGAATTACAATCTTAGATTGATAACTTTTTTTGTTAGTTTCAATACTATACATACCGTTTAATTCTCTTATTGATAAAACTTTCTCATTTTCAATTTGAGTAATGTCTGGATATAATGTTGATAAATGTTCTTTTCCGTTGATTAAAATGTCCTTTCCTAAAGTCTTTGGTTCTAAACCTAAAACATTATTAAATAAAGCATTTTCTAAATGAGAAGTTCTTTGATGCATAATAATGGCTATTTTTTTATCAACAGCATAAGGTTTATTTTTAGCAGAACCCAAAACCAGTGCACATTGCATTCCAGAAACGCCACCACCAATAATTAGAGCATCAAAAATCATTTATACAAAAAGCATTTTTATATTCTGGGTAAAAAGTTTTACAGAAATTGCTAATAAAATAACGCCAAATACTTTACGTATAATTTGTATACCTGTTGCGCCAATTAAACGTTCTATTTTTGAGGATGTTTTTAAAACAATATATAAAAATATAACATTTAAAATAACAGCAACTATAATGTTTTCTAGGGCAAATTCTGCACGTAAAGAAAGTAAGGTTGTTAAACTACCTGGACCAGCAATTAGTGGAAACGCTAAAGGGAAAACGGTTGCAGTTACTGTGCCGTGATTTCCATCATCTTTATATAAAGTAATTCCCAAAATCATTTCTAAAGCAATAAAAAATAAAATAAAAGAACCCGCTACCGCAAAAGAATTTACATCAATACCAATAAATTGTAATAAACTTTGTCCTAAAAACAAAAAAACAATCATAATCAAACCAGAAATTAACGATGCTTTTTCCGATTGTATATGACCTACTTTTTTACGTAAATCGATGATGATTGGTATATTACCAATTATATCGATTACTGCAAATAGCACCATAAAAGCGGTGATTATTTCTTTGTAGCTAAAGTTCATTATATAAGAATTTAATTCTCTACAAAATTAGTTAACTAACTTTACGAAATTGTTAAAAAGTAGAAAAAAATAATCTTATTTTTGCAGCTATGTTTCAACTAGGAAAAACAATCGTTTCAGAAGATATTATCGAAAAAGATTTTGTGTGCAATTTGGCTGCCTGCAAAGGAGCTTGTTGTATAGATGGCGATGCTGGCGCACCTTTAGAGTTAGAAGAAACCAAGATTTTAGAAGAAATTTATCCGAAGGTAAAGCCTTTTTTAACTAAAAAAAGTATAGCCGTAATAGAAAATGTTGGTACTTGGGTTACGGGTAGTGAAGGTGATTTAGAAACGCCATTAATTGAAGGTGCAAATTGTGCGTATGTAATTTTTGATAAAAACAAAACAGCACTTTGCGCAATTGAAGAAGCGTATAATCAAGGAGAAATTGGTTGGAAAAAACCAGTTTCTTGTCATTTATATCCAATTAGAGTAAAAGATTACAGCGAGTTTTCTGCCGTAAATTATGATAAATGGGAAATTTGCGACGATGCTTGTACCTTAGGAAAAGAATTACAAGTGCCCGTTTACAAGTTTGTGAAACAAGCTTTGGTTCGTAAATTTGGGCAAAATTGGTATGATGAATTAGAAAAAGTAGCCGAAAAACATTTAAAATAAAGGAATATTTAAAATGACCTTTGTGCCTAAAGAAACCTTGTTGTCATCTTCTAAATCGGTATAAATGATAGCGTAATTATTTTTATAATTAGTAACAAATTTACCTAACCTTTCATTGCTTAGATTTATTCCTACAGATTTTCTATTAATTATTTTTTCTGATTTAATTTTTGCAGATGCTTTTCGGCCAATTCCATTGTCTTCAATAATAATTTGAATATAATTCGTATTTAAATAGTGTATAAAAACACGAATATTTTTATTCGTCTTTTTAGAAGATAAGCCATGCCAAATGGCATTTTCTAAAAAAGGTTGCAATATTAAAGGCGGAATTTTTATGTTTTCTAAAATTACGGTTTCAGCAACATTTACTTGATAATTTATTTCATTAGAAAAACGAATATTTTCTATAGAAACATACAAATCCATTGTTTCTAGCTCTTCTTTTAAAGAGGTTTCTTTTATAGACGATGCTTCCAAAATTTTACGCATCAACTTAGAAAACTTATTTAAATAAAATGTTGCCTGTTTACGCTCATTATTAATAATGTATAATTTAATAGAGTTTAACGCATTAAAAATAAAATGTGGATTCATTTGACTTCTAAGTGCTGTTAATTTTAAATCATCTATTTCTTTTTTTAGATTTATTTGTTCATTTAAAACATCAATTTTTTCTAACAATTGTTGGTTTATAGCTTCTTTTAAACTTTCATTTTCTTTTAGTTTGGCAATTAATTTTTGATTGGCTTCATCTCTTTCATTTATAATAATTTTTTGTCTTAAACCTAAACCCAATGAAAAACAAATATTTTCAAAAATCACGCCTATATAAAAGGCTAAATATCCCGTTTCTTTGTGTGTAAAAACCAACCCAAAATCTACTGCTAAAGTCCCTAAAATAGAGGAAATAAATAAAATAAAAGATCCAATAAAAATATAGTTTTTTGCAGGTTCTGGAGAAATATAAACTAGGTAAAAAGAATAAAAGGATAAGCTTATAATTACAGGTAAAAAAACAAAAGTATAAGCGGCAGTTAGTAAGGTTAAAGAGTTGGTAATAAAAGAAGTAATCAATAAAATGAAGGCAATAGATAGTAAAATAAATAATATTTTTTTAATAATTTTTGTAGACTTTGGGTAGTAGGTGGTAAAATTTAAAAAGTTAAAAACAAAAAAGAAATAAATAATATTATAAATCCAAACCCACGCTAAATGTGTTAACTTAAAAAAAGGTTTTATGCTGGTTGTAAATCCTTCTAAAAAATCGTTTTCCGTAAACGAAAAGTAGGTGATAAAAATTAAAAAAGTATAGGTAGAATAAAAAATATAGGTTTTGTTTTTATGCTGAAAATAAAGCATAAAATGATAAATTGTTAACACAAACAAAATACCAACCACAAAAGATAAAAAACCATTTTTATGTGGTGAAGAACTTAAAAAAAGCAACCAAAGAGGTTTCCATTAAAATTTTTAATTTGTGGGTATTTTAAGAGTAACTTTTGTGCCTAAAGGATTCTTGTTAACATCAACTAAATCATTAAAAATTAATGAAAAAGGATTCTTAAAATCTGTAATAAAATTAGTTAAACGTTCTTTTGTTAATTCAATTCCTATAGATTTTCTTTGAATAGTTTTTTTCGATTTTATTTCTGCAGAAGCTTTACGGCCAATACCATTATCTTCAATATCAACTTGAATAAAGTTTTGTTCCGTTTTAGAAATGGTTAAATTTATTTTTTTATCTCCTTTTTTAGATGAAAGTCCGTGCCAAAGTGCATTTTCTAAAAACGGTTGTAAAACTAAAGGCGGAACTTTTGTTTTTGATAAATCTAAACCTTCATCAACAGTAACTTTATATTGTATTTCGTTAGAAAAACGTATATTTTCTATGTTCATATACAAATCCATTGTTTCTAGTTCATCTTGCATAGTAACTTCTTTTAAGGTAGAAGATTCTAAAATTTTACGAACTAATTTTGAGAATTTATTTAAATAATATACAGCATTTTTTTTCTCGTTATTTATAATATAATGTTTGATGGAGTTTAACGCATTAAAAATAAAATGAGGATTCATTTGTGCGCGTGATACATCTTGCTCTAAAGTTAAAATTCGTTTTTGTTTTTCTAGTAAACGTTGTCTGTATAAGAAATATAAAATAGCCAATAATAATACAAAACTCACCAAAATTGCAACCCAAATATTTCTGTTTTTTAAAAGTTGTAATTGGGCAATTTCATTTTGTTTTGCTAAATTTTTTATTTGATTATTTTGTCGTTCACTATCGTATTTAATTATTAAATCGTTTACATATTGAATATTTCGCTCATTGGTAATTTTAGCGTCAAATTCTTCAGCAAGTTTATAATAATTTAAAGCAGTTTTAAAATCATTATTATTTTCATATAGTTCTGATAAATGACTATAAGCATAAGATAAGGCAGAAGCAAAATTGTAAATTTTAGCAATATCTAAACCTTTTTTCAAGTTTTTTTCTGCTTCATCAAAAAGTTCTAATTTAGATTGTGCCCAACCCAAATTTAGGTATTCGTAAGCTAAATACTCTTGGTTTCCTAATTTTTCTGCAGTACCTAAATTACCTTTAATAAGTTGTAGTGCTTTTGCTGGTTTACCTTGTTTTATATAAATATTTGCAACACTACTATTGCAAATAATAATGCCAAAAGTATTGTTTATTTTTTGGTTGATAGCTAAAGATTTTTTGTAATGCTCTAGGGCTTCATCTAATTTTCCTTGGGCGTCTTTTGCGTATCCAATGTTTTGATAATTAATGGCTAAGCCTAATTTATTGTCAATGCTATTTTCTATTTCTTGCGATTTTTTAAACCGCTCAATTGCCAAGTTATACTGTTTTAAAAGCAAGTAAATATTACCCATACTATTTAAAGAAACGGCAATACTTCTTTTTAATCCTAAACTTGGTTCTTTTACCGTCTCTGCAAGCGTTAAAGCTTCATGATTGTAGTCTAAGGCAGTTCTGTTGGCATCTATTTTTCTGTAATCTACACCCAACATGTTTAAACTAAAAACTCTAAACTCTATACTATTTGCTCTTTTTGCAGTTTCTAAAGCTGCTTTGTGGGTGGTAATTGCTTTTTGATATAAAGAAAAATTTCTATACTGAATTCCTAGTAAATTTTCAACATAAGTTTTGCCTTCTAAATACTTTTTATCTTCAAATTTATGTGCTAATTCTTTTAATTTTGTTGTGTCGTTTCTAAAAGGCTTTAAATAGGTGTTAATATCTTTGTAAGTAGTGGGTTTTGTTTTTAGGATACTATCTATTTGTATCGTAAAATTTATTTTTTTTTCTTTTTGAGCTTTTGCTGATAAAAAAAAGAAACATAAAAAAAGTGAGATATAAATTTTTGTCATAATTTAAAATAATGGATTAAAGCATGTCTAAAAACTCTGATTTTCGTTGTCTAGAAACAGGAATTTTTGCATTGTTTTCTAGTATTACATAACCATCAGATTTTATGAATTCTTTAATTTTATGTAAGTTGATAATGTAGGAATTATGGATTCTAAAAAAATGCTCTTTGGGTAGTAAATCGTTGATTTCTTTTAGTTTTTTGGTAACTACAATTTTCTTTTTATGAGTTAAATATAAGGTTGAATAATTTCCATCAGATTCTACATAAAAAATATCTTTTGGCTCTAAAAATATTAATTTGCCATCGGTATTTATGGTAATTTTTTTATGCTGTAATTTGTTGTTAAATTTTAATAAAATATCTTCAAATTTATCAGTATTAAAACCTTTAGCATTGTGTTTTTTTATTTTAGAAATGGTGTCGGCCAAATCATCTGTATCAATTGGTTTTAATAAATAATCTATGGCTTCATTTTTTAACGCCGTAATGGCATACTCATTGTAAGCTGTGGTAATTACTACTGCAAAATCTTTGTTTTCTAATTTTTCTAGAAACTGAAAACCATCCATAGTAGGCATTTCTATGTCTAAAAAAAGACAATCTATTTTAGAGTTTTTTAAATAAATTAGTGCCTTTTCTGGTTCTGTAAATGTGGCTACAACTTCTAATTCATTTTCAAAATTAGACAGTTCCCAAGTTAAACCTTGTATAGCTTTAGGTTCATCATCAATAATTACTGCTTTTATCATACCAGCCAATTTATTCAAATTTATAATATATTTTTAATAATGTATTTAAAAATGTACAAATTGTTTGTTTTTAGGCGTGTTTTGTTAATTATAATGGATAATTAACAAATTGTAAATTATATCAAAACAATTTTGTAATTCATACAAAAAAACAGACCAGTTATACAATTGTTCTTTTTTTAGCTGTTTTGTTTTAATAATATTTGTAATAAAATATCAATTCACATAATTATCAATAATGAAAATGAAAAAATTACTATTGGTTATTCTATTCTTTTTTGGCATATCTACCCAAATAAACGCACAACTTTTAAAAAAACTTAAAGAAAAAGTAACGCAAAAAGTAGAGCAAAAAATTGAAGATAAAATTGATAAAGAAACAGACAAAGTAAT
>JANQTQ010000231.1 GCA_030731625.1 Polaribacter sp.
TTTTCCATTTCATAAAGATTTTTACTCGAAAAAAAGTTAATTTTAACTTTCTTTGAATGACAAACATGAAAAATAAAAAGAACATTTTTTTATTTACAATCACATTATTAGTAATTTTAATGGTGTGCTATTTTGTGTTTTCATTTTATAAAACATCAGAAAAAAATTTAGAAAATGAAACAGCTTCTCTAACCATAAACTCCATGGATTTGGTAAACTCTTATAGAATCAATGAAGAAAAATCTGATCGTTTATACACAGGTAAAATTATAGAAGTTACTGGTTTTGTAAAAGAAATAACATTTTTAAACAATAGAAATACTATCCTATTAAATAGTAATTCTGAAACTTTTGGATTAATTTGCGATATAAATCCGAATCAAAAAAACAAAATAGAACAACTAAAAGAACATCAAAAAATAAAAGTAAAAGGCATCTGTAAGGGGTTTTTAAAAGATGTTATTTTACTAAATTGCTCCTTAGATTTAATACCAAATGAATAAATTATTACCATTATTTTTCTTGTTTATTTCTTTTGCAGATTTTGATGTAAAACAACATCAATTTATTGCAAGACAAGGTCAAATTTCATTTTTTTCATATACTTCTGTAGAAAATATTGAAGCAAAAAATAACCAAGTTTTAAGCATTTTAGATATCGATAAAAAAGAAATTGCAGTTAGTATGTTAATGCGCGCTTTTGTATTTAAAAAAGATTTAATGTACGAACATTTTAACGAAAGTTATATTGAATCAGACATCTATCCAAAAGCAAATTTTGTTGGAAAAATCATAGATTTTGATGCATCAAAGAAAGAAATGCAAACAAAGATTATTCGCGGCAAATTAACAATTCACGGAATTACCAAAGAAATAGATATTAAAACAACTATAGAAAATATAGATACTAATTATGTTTTAACTGGCAATTTTGATGTTTTAGTAAAAGATTTTCAAATTAAAATTCCACCCGTTTTATCGAGCAACATTGCAAAAACTATTTCTATAAAATTTAGATTTCAATACCTACCTTATGAAGAATAAAAGAATATATCAATTGCTAACAATAGCATTTATAGTTTTTAATTCTTCTATAAATGCACAAAATTTATTAGACCAATTAGACCAAGAATTCCCAGATAAACCTGTTTATGAAATTGCTACTTTTAAAACAACAAGAATTGGTTTAGGTCATTCTATTGAAACACGAAAAAAAGGTGCTTTAGAAATTTCTTTATATAACAGATATTGGAACATTCCTAACTTTGAAGGTCAGCGTTTTTTAGCAGATGTTGTAAGTACACGTTATGGTTTAGATTATTCATTTACAGATAATTTTACCTTAGGTTTAGGGTATACAAATCACGATAAAATTACGGATGGTTTTGTAAAATACAAACTTTTTAAACAACGTGAAAATTCTAAAAAAGGCGTTGTAAGCATCACTTTAGTGCAAGGTTTTTCTCATAGAACTCAAGAAAACACAGGAGGTACAATTTACGCACCCACAACTTCTTCATTAAATAAATATGCATTTACGAGTCAAGTTTTGGTGGCTAGAAAAATAAATTCTGATTTTTCAATACAAATAGCACCAACTTTTATACATAAAGAAGCAAATTCTTTAAATGATGACCCAAACAATCAGTTTGTAATTGGTTTTGGTGGACGACATAAAATTGGAGGTCATGCTTCTATTGTATCAGAATATTTTTATGTTGCTAACCCTTTAAAATCCATACAAACTTACAACGCTTTTATGGTAGGCGTTAATTGGGAATTGAGTCATTTATTATTACAATTTCAAATGACAAATGCCAGGAATTTTGCTGAGGACACTTTTATCACTCAAACAACAAATAACTTTAATGCTAAAGATGGCAATTTTCATTTCGGTTTTAATGCCACTTTTGTACTCCATACTAAAAAGAAAAAGTTATCAAAAATTGAATAAACCCACATAAAAAGTTAACAAAAAAAAGCATCAAAATCTAAATTTAGAATTTAATGCTTTTTTATATTTTAAATTTTAAATTTTTATTTATTCAAATACATTTTACGTCTTGAGTATAAGTTGTAAAATTCATCATCTTTTAAGCTATCAATAAACAAAATACTTTCTCCAGTAGATTTCATTTCTGGTCCTAATTTCTTGTTTACATTATGAAATTTATTGAAAGAGAAAACCGGTTGCTTAATTGCATACCCCGTTAATTGCGGATTAAAAGTAAAATCGGTTACTTTATTGTGACCTAACATTACTTTTGTTGCATAATTTACATACGGTTCTTTGTACGCTTTTGCAATAAAAGGCACTGTTCTAGATGCTCTAGGATTAGCCTCAATAATGTAAACTATATCCTCTTTAATTGCAAATTGAATATTTATTAATCCTACTGTTTTTAATGCTCTTGCAATTGTATGTGTATGATCTTTAATTTGTTGCATTACAAATTCACCTAAATTAAAGGCTG
>JANQTQ010000232.1:0-7149 GCA_030731625.1 Polaribacter sp.
GTTGCTGATGCCGCAAAAATTTTCAAATCAATTTTAGAAGGAAAAGGAACTGAACCACAAAACAACGTAGTGTTAACAAATGCGGCTTTTGCGCTAACTATTGTTGATGAAACAAAGTCTTTTGAAACTGCTTTTGCTGAAGCAAAAGATTCGCTTTTTGGATTGAAAGCAAAGCAAACATTAGATAAATTAGTAAGTCTTTAAGATGGCAAAAAAGAAAAAAAATATAATTTTGATTATTCCTGCTTTTCTTTTAATTGGAGCAGCAGTAGGTCTTCAAACAGAAGAGGTTATAAAACAAACTTTTATTGGTTTGGTCGTTGGAATTATAATTTACTTTTTTTTAAAGTACAGAAATACAAAGACAAATAGGTAGAAACACAAATTCGTAAGAAACAATTACTAATGAACAATTACGAATTATGAATGAATACAACGAGAATTCGTAATTCATAATTTAAAATTCATAATTAATTATATGACAATATTAGATAAAATAATCGCATTTAAAAAGAAGGAAATTGCTAAGATAAAAGCAGAAGTTCCTGTTCAAAAGTTAGTACAAAGTCCGAGTTTTGGAAGAGCAACTTTTTCTTTGAAAAAATCATTACTAGAAGTTGGTTCTACAGGAATTATTGCCGAGTTTAAACGTCAATCACCATCCAAAGGAATCATAAATGACACAGTAACGATTGCAGAGGTTACCAATGGATATTTGGATGCAAATGTTGCGGCACAATCTATTTTAACAGATACTTCTTTTTTTGGAGGTACGATGGCGGATTTGATGGAAGCAAGAGTTATCAATCAGCAAAAACCAATTTTAAGAAAAGATTTTATTGTTGACGGATTTCAAATTGTAGAAGCAAAAGCAATTGGTGCAGATGTAATTTTATTGATTGCTTCTTGTTTAACATCAACTGAATTAAAAAATTACGGAAATCTAGCGGCAGATTTAGGTTTAGAAGTTTTATACGAAGTGCATACGCAAGAAGAGTTGGATAAAATTAACGATTTAGATAATAAAATTATCGGAATTAATAATAGAAATCTAAAGACTTTTGAAGTTGATTTAGAGCATTCTATAAAATTAGCAAGTCAGATTCCAGATTCTTGTATAAAAGTTTCAGAAAGCGGAATTTCTGACCCTAGAATTATTACAGGATTAAAAGAATATGGTTTTCAAGGGTTTTTAATTGGAGAAACGTTTATGAAAACGGATAATCCAGGAGAAGCTTGTCAAGATTTTATCAACCAAATTAGATAAAAGTGTAACTGTGTAATCCTAATAGTAATAAAATTAGGGTTTGAGTAAGTACAATTAAACGATTAAGCATTTACACAATTAAACCATAAAAAGAATGAAACTGAAAGTTTGTGGAATGAAATATATAGAAAATATCCAACAAGTTGCCGCATTGCAGCCTGATTATTTGGGTTTTATTTTCTATGAAAAATCAAAAAGAAATTTTGAAGGAATCATTCCAGAGTTTTCAAAATCAATCAAAAAAACAGGCGTTTTTGTCAATGAATATATCGAGATTGTAATTTCTTTGGTTGAAGAATATCAATTAGATGCAATTCAATTACATGGCGATGAATCTGTAGAATATGTTACCGATTTAAAAAATCAGTTAATAGAAAGAAGAGCCTTATTTATTGAAGAAAATAAACATCAGAAGAAACAAAAAAATAAACAGTATGTTTCTGAAAATGAAGTTGAAATCATAAAAGTATTCGGAATTAAAGATGAATTTAATTTTGATGTTTTAAAACCTTATGTAGCGGTGGTAGATTTCTTTTTGTTTGATACAAAAGGAAAAGAAAGAGGAGGGAACGGAACAAAATTTGATTGGTCTGTTTTAGAAAAATATCCTTTTAAAAAACCCTTCTTTTTAAGTGGAGGTATCGGTTTAGAAGATTTAGAACAAATCCAAATAGTGCTAAAGACGAATTTACCAATCTACGGTATAGATGTAAATAGTAAATTTGAAGTTGAGCCAGGAGTTAAGAAAATAGAAGAGTTAAAAGAATTTAAAAAAGAAATTTCTGTGTAATTGTGTACTTGTTGAATTGTGTAAAAGTCTGCACAGTTTAACAAGTACACGATTAGACAGTTACACATTAAGAACATATGAAATCAAAATTTCACCCAGATGAAAACGGATACTTTGGACAATATGGAGGCGCATTTATTCCAGAATTACTATATCCAAATGTAAAAGAATTAGCAGATAATTATGTGCAAATTATCGAGTCTGAAGAGTTTCAAAAAGAATACAAATCGTTATTAAAAGAGTATGTTGGTAGACCAACACCTTTGTATTTAGCGAAAAGATTATCAGAAAAATATGGTGCTCATATTTATTTAAAACGTGAAGATTTATGTCATACAGGGGCTCACAAAGTAAACAATACAGTTGGGCAAATTTTAATAGCGCAGAAATTAGGGAAAACTAAAATTATTGCAGAAACAGGAGCAGGGCAGCATGGTGTTGCTACGGCAACAGTTTGCGCTTTAATGGGTTTAGATTGTACTATTTTTATGGGCGAAAAAGACATTGTTCGTCAAGCACCAAACGTTGCTAGAATGAAAATGTTAGGTGCAAAAGTTGTGCCTGCAATAAGTGGAAGTAAAACACTTAAAGACGCTACAAATGAAGCTATTCGATATTGGATTCAGCATCCAGAAACATTTTATTTAATAGGTTCTGTAGTTGGGCCAGCACCGCATCCAGATATGGTAGCTCGCTTGCAAGCTATTATTTCTGAAGAAATGAAATGGCAATTAAAAGAAAAAACAGGTAAAGAAAATCCGGATACAATTATTGCTTGTGTTGGTGGTGGAAGTAATGCGGCTGGTGCTTTTTATCATTATTTAGATGATGAAGACGTAGAATTAATTGCCGTTGAGGCTGCTGGTTTAGGTGTAGATTCTGGCGAAAGTGCTGCAACGTCTCAATTAGGACAAGTAGGAATTATTCATGGTAGTAAAACCATTTTAATGCAAGATGAATATGGACAAATTGTAGAACCGTATTCTATTTCTGCTGGATTAGATTATCCTGGTGTTGGTCCTTTACACGCTTTTTTATATGAAACTAAAAGAGCTAAATACATGAATGCAACAGACCAAGAAGCATTAGATGCAGCTTTTGAATTGACTAAAATAGAAGGAATTATTCCTGCCTTAGAAACTGCACACGCTTTGGCTGTTTTATCAAAAATTAAGTTTAGAAAAGATCAAGTTGTTGTTGTAAATTTATCGGGTAGAGGAGATAAAGATTTAGAAACATATATCAATCATTTAAAGGAATAAAAACGTCATCCCTAGCGAAGTGAAGAAATCTGTTAGTTAACTATAAGATTGCTCCGTTCCTTGCAATGACCATACGAATAAAAAATATGAATTCAATTCAAAAATTATTTCAGCAAAAAGATAAAAATCTTTTATCAATATATTTTACTTGTGGATATCCAAAGTTAGAGGATACGACAAAGGTAATTGCTGCCTTAGAAAAATCTAATGTCGATTTTATAGAAGTTGGTTTACCGTATTCAGATCCTTTAGCAGATGGACCAACAATTCAAGATAGTAGCCATAAAGCATTAGAAAACGGAATTAATTTAGATATCATTTTTAATCAATTAATGACAATTAAAGAAACCAATAAAACGCCTTTAGTTTTAATGGGATATTTAAATCAAATGCTAAAATATGGTGAAGATAGATTTTGTCAAAAAGTTGTAGATTGTGGAATTGACACTGTTATTTTACCAGATTTACCAATGGTTGAATTTGAAAATCATTACAAAGCTTTATTTGATAAATACGGACTTACAAATGTGTTTTTAATAACGCCGCATACATCCGAAGAAAGAATTAGAAAAATAGATTCTTATTCTAAAGCCTTTATTTATGTGGTGGCTTCTGCTTCTATTACAGGAGCAAAAGGAGATATTTCTAATCAACAAGTTGTTTATTTTGAAAGAATTAAAAATATGAACTTACAAAGTAAGTTGATTATTGGTTTTGGTATTTCTGATAAACAAACGTTTACTACCGCTTGTAAATATGCCAATGGTACAATTATTGGTTCTGCCTTTATCAAAAATTTAGGGGAAAATGGAATTGATAAGATTGATGATTTTATTAAACCAATTATTTCATAAAACAAAAAAGCGAAACTTATTAGGTTTCGCTTTTTTGATAGTTTTATAAAGTTTAGTCTACACTAATTAAATTAATGTCGAAGATTAAAACGGATCCTCCAGGAATGGTACTGTATTGATTAGCACCATAACCTAAATTATACGGAATTAATAAAACACCTTCTCCGCCTTCATTAAAAAGCTGTATACCTTCTGTCCATCCAGGTATTACTTGGTTCAAACCAAAAGAAATTCCAGAAGCATTACTTTTATCAAAAACTTTTCCGTCTAAAAAATATCCTTTATACGCAACTTTTACAGTTGAGGTACTTGTAGGTTTTGCTCCAGTTCCTTGCGTATTTATAACATAATACAATCCAGAATCAGTTCTTTTAGCGTCTAGGCTATTCTCTTTAATATATTGCAAAATATCAGCTTCTGTTTGTGGTTCTGAAATAGAATCACTTGTACAAGAAGTAAAAAGAAAAATTGCTAAAAAGATAGAAATATAAATTTTCATTTTTTTATTATTTTTTGCGAATATACTTTGATTATTTTAATATACTTTATCACATTTAAAAAAAAATCTAGTTCTAAAGGCTTTATATTCTGATGGTTTAAAAATAATCACTTTTTAGATTTGCGCTACAAGTTAAATTTAGCGCAATTTTTGTATTACTGTATCGATTTTAATAAAGAGAATTTTATCAATATACTTGATGCATATTTTTCAATTTGTGTTGCCTTTTTTTATGTTTTTTTCATGATTTTAAAATACCTAAAATAATAGCCTTAGCTAAAAATACTTCTTAAATTTGATTTTTATTTGAATCATGGTTAAAAATCTAATTAGATACTTTAAAAGTATTCATTTTATAAAAGCATTTTTGGTTGCTTTTGCAATGGCAATTCCTGTTTTGATATCTTTTTATTTTTTTGATAGATTCGAAATTGGTTTTAGTATTGCATTAGGCGCTATTTTTTGTGCTCCGTCTGATGTGCCTGGAAGTTTAAAACATAAGTTTTATGGTATTTTGATATCTATAATTTTAACTTTTGTAATCACACTTTTAATAGGTTATTTTAGTAATACGCTCCTTATTCTTATTCCATTATTAATCATTTTAGTATTTTCAGTTTCTTACATATCGGTTTTTGGTTTTAGAGCCTCATTAGTTTCTTTGGCAGGTTTAATATCTTTGGTTTTAGCATTTGCACATAATAGTTCAGATATTTCTGTTTTAGAACACGCAGCATTTATTGCTTTAGGTGGTTTTTGGTATTTGTTTTTAACTATTTTAACTGAGTTCACTTTACCAAAAGCACAATCAGATTTTTTGTTTGTAGAGCTACTAGAAAAAACATCTGAATTTATAAAAATTAGAGGAAAATTATTAATTGAAGTGGAAGACAGAAATGCCCTTCTAGAAGAAAACTTTAAACTTCAAGTAACAATTAATGAACTTCATGAAACAATTAGAGAAGTTATTTTAGACAAAAGATTAAGTGCCCGTTTTAGTAATAGAACTAGACGACAACAATTAATTTTTTCTAAAATTATAGAAATTTATGAATTAGCTATTTCTAATACTCTTGATTATGATAAGTTTGATGGTTTGTTTAAAGAGCATACCGAAAAAGTAGATGAGTTTAAAGTATTGATTTTTGAAATTTCAGATCGATTAATTCATATTTCTAAGGTTATTTTAAAAGAAGAAAAACTTTCATTTAAAACTAATTTTAATGTATTGCTAAAAAAAATAGAAAATCATATTGAAATTTATAAAGTAAATGTTGGTTTACCAGAAGCTAGAGAAGGCGTTATATTTTTATTAAATTTTAAAGCATATCAAGAAAAACAAATAAGAAATTTAGCAGATATTGTTAGAGTGCTTGATAGCTATGCAAAGAATGATAAAATTAGAGCAATAAAAGATGCAGAACAGTTTATTACACCACAAGATTATGACCTAAAAATACTAAAAGAAAATTTTAGTTTAAAATCGCCAATATTTAGGCATTCTTTAAGGTTAACGCTTACCATGTTAATTGGCTTTAGCATTGGATATGTTGTTGAAATGCAACAACCTTATTGGATTATTTTAACAATAGTGGTAATTATGAGGCCAAGTTATGGCTTAACGAAAGAAAGAGTTAAACATAGAGTTGTAGGCACTTTAGTTGGTGCCGTAGTTGGAATTGGAATTGTCTTTTTAACAAAAAGTGCTATAGTATATGCTATCATATCTGCAATGTCTCTAATAATAGGATTTTCTTTAGTAAAACAAAATTATAGAAACGGGGCGGCATTTATTACGTTGTATGTAATTACGATGTATGCTTTAATTCACCCAAATATTTTAATGGTGATAGAATTTAGAGTTTTTGATACTCTAATTGGGTCTTTTTTAGCCTTTATAGGAAATTATTTTTTATGGCCTGTTTGGGAAGCTAAAAATATTAAAGAGTTTTTTACAAATTCAATTGAAAGTTTTTTAGAATTTTTAAAGGATATAAATATATTATATCACGAAAAAGGAGATGTTTCTACCGCGTATAGTTTGGCAAGAAAAGAAGCTTTTTTACAAGTAGCTAATTTAAATGCTGCTTATCAAAGATTGCTTCAAGAACCAAAATATAGACAAGAAAATATTGCCATTATTTATGAGTTAATGACTATTTGTAATACATACTTGTCAGCACTTTCTTCTTTAGGAATGTATATAAGAACCAATGAAACAGGTAAAGTTCCGGTAGAATTTGAAATCTTTGTAAAACATATTGAGATCAATTTAAAAAATGCAGTACATGTTTTAAACAACAAGGAGTTTACAGCTTTGTTAGATAATAACGAGCTAGAAACTGCAACCAATAATTATGAAGAGTTTTTCCTTAATTTAGGGATTCAAAGAGATAAAGAAATTGAAATAGGATTGCCAATTTCTAAAAGTATGAGAGCAAAATTACACGAAACACAGTTAGTATCAGAACAAATAA
>JANQTQ010000232.1:7249-11408 GCA_030731625.1 Polaribacter sp.
ATTTTTTCACTGTTAACTTTCATAATATCTTGATTTAGAATTACAAAATCTGCAAATTTACCCACTTCAATAGAACCTTTTTCGTTCTCTTCAAAGTTAGAGTATGCAGCCCAAATGGTCATACCTTTTAGGGTTTCTTCTCTAGATAATGAATTTTCCATCTGAAAACCATCTTCAGGATAATGATTAGAGTCTTTTCTATAAGTAGCAGAATAAAAAGTTAAAAACGGATTTACTTTTTCTACTGGAAAATCTGTACCTAAAGCAATTTTCCCATATCTATTTAATAAATTTCTAAAGGCATAAGCTCCTTTCATTCTGTCTTTTCCAATTCTATCTTCTGCCCAATACATATCAGAAGTTGCGTGTGTTGGTTGTACAGATGGTAAGATATTATCAAAATTTGAAAAATCTTTTGATGATATAATTTGTGCATGCTCTATTCGCCAACGTCTATTTTCGTGATTTTTTAATGCTTCTTTATATGTTTTTAACATCCAAGTATTTGAGGAGTCTCCAATCGCATGTGTATTCATTTGAAATTCTGATGTTGCAATTTGTTTTGCAATTTCTTGATATCTTTCTGGAGCATAGATCAAAGCACCAAAATGATTTTCTCTATCAGAATACGGTTTGCGCATTGCTGCTCCTCTAGAACCTAAAGCGCCATCACCATACACTTTAAAAGAACGTACATTTAAACGATCTGTTTTTGTAATTCCTTTTTTAATATAGTAATCTATTTGTTCTTGTTTATCAGCAGAAACCATTGCGTAAACTCTCATTTTTAATGTATTTGATTTTTGTAAATCATCAATTAATTCAATGGTGTTTCTATCTAAACCAGCATCATCAACGGTGGTTAATCCGTAAGAAAATGAAATTTTTTGGGCATCTAATAAACCTTGAATAGCCTCCTCTTTTGAGGTTTCTGGAAATTTGATAAAATCCATAGCAGCATCAATTAAAATACCTGTCATTTTGCCATTTTCAATAATAATTTCTCCACCAGATACTTTTGTGTCGGCAGTAATTTCTGATAAATCAATTGCCGCTTGATTTACTAAAAGGGCATGCCCATCAACTCTACCAATGGCTACAGGAGTTGTAGGGAAAAGCTTGTCTAATTTTTCTTTTGTTGGAAATTCTTTAACGTCCCAATCATTTTGATCCCAACCACGACCAGTAATAAAAGCAACATTTTTTTCTTTTTGAAAAGCAACTAGTTTTTCTAAAACTTCATCGTAACTTTTTGTGCCTTCTAATTCTACTTTTTGTTGTTGTAAACCCATTCTGTAAAAATGGCAATGTGCATCAATTAAACCAGGAACAACCGTTTGGTTTTTGGCATCAATAACATTTTCTGATTCATAATTTTCTTGTATTTCTTTTGTTGAACCCACTGCAATAAATTTACCGTCTTTAACAGCAAATGCTTCAGCATTTTCAAATTTTTCGTTAACAGTGTACGTGTTAGAATTTATAACAATTAAATCTGCTTTTTCTTTTTGACAAGATGTTATTAAAAAAGAGAGTATTAGAAGGATATATATGTTTTTCATGAAATTGATTTATGAATTTGTGTAAATTAAATAGGATACATACATCAATAAAAATTGAAGTGGAATCCTTATGATTGCTAGTTTTTTTGAGCCAATTGCAGGTTTTTCTTTTAATAAATCCCAAATATGAATAGGGAGAAATAATGTCATCAGAATAAAAATACCTAATGCTGCATTTTTTGTTGTTTGATGAAAAAATAAACCAAATCCTAAAATAAATTCAATGACTCCAAAAATATAGTTTACAATTAGTTTGGGCAAAAAATTAGGAATAAATCCGTTAAAAAATTTTGGCTTTTTAAAATGCATAAATCCTGCGTAGCAGAAAAAAACACCAAAAACAATTTTAAGAATAAGTATTAAAAATTCCATTTAATTATGGTTTAACAGGCGTGTTGCTGTATAAATAGGTGTCCATTAAATAAATAATACTTGCCATAGATGCACTGCCTAACTCAAGTTCCCGCTTATTTACTTTATCAAAAGTATCATTACTGGTGTGATGATAATCAAAATAACGTTGAGAATCTGGTCTGTAACCAACCAAAGTTACATTTTCGTCTTTTAAAGGACCAATATCTGCGCCCGAACCACCTTTGTCTAAATCGTGCAAACCATAAGGCGATAATAGTTTTTTCCAACTCTGTAAAAGTTGTGTGTTTACTGTATTTGCATCAATAGAAAAACCTCTAGGTGTATGTCCGCCAGCATCAGATTCTAAGCCACCAATGTGCTTTTCTTTGTTTAGTTTTGATAATGCTGCATATTCTTTTGCGCCTCTTGTTCCGTTTTCTTCATTCATAAAAAAGACGACTCTCAAGGTGTTTTTTGGTTTGATGTTATTCTTTTTAAATAAATAAGCAACTTCTAAAGATTGTACAATTCCTGTACCATCATCATGTGCGCCTTCACCTAAATCCCAAGAATCTAAATGACCACCAACAACTAAGATGTTTTCTGGAGTTTCACTTCCTCTAATTTCTCCAACCACGTTAAAAGAAGGTACATCAGGTAAGGTTTCACAACTTTGCTTAAAATAGAATTTTAAAGTAGGATCTTCTTTTAAATCAGCACTTAAAATATTGGCAGCTCTGCTACTAATTGCGGCTGTAGGAATGTGTTTTTCTGCCGGTAAATCTCCATACATCATAACTCCTGTGTGCGGAAAATCGTCTATAGCATTTGTCATCGAACGCACAATTACACCTTTAGCACCAAACTCGCCACAAACTTCAGCGCCTTGTACACGTTGATCTACACAACCTCCATAAGCACTAAAAGTATTTATTAAAGTGTCATCAAAAGGACGATTAAAAAACACAATTTTCCCTGCCATTTTAGTTCCTAAAGCTTTTGCTTCTTCTAAACTTTTAACTTCTATAACTTCTGCTAAAATTCCGGATGCTGGTGTTGCTACAGAAAAACCTAAAGCACAAATGGGTACGTTTTTTTGAACTTTGTTTATGGTGTATGTGGCAATTTCTTTTTCTCCTCTAACCCAATGCGGAACCATAACTGGTTGCAACCAAACGGAATCTAAACCTACTTCTCTCATTATTTTCTCACCCCAAACAACGCTTTTTGCGGCACCTTCTGAACCCGATAAACGTGCGCCAATATTTTGCGTTAAATCTCGCAACCATTCATACGATTTTCCATCAGTTAAAGCCGAGTCGAATAAACTTTTAATGTTTGTAGAATCAATTTTTTCTTCGGATGAAAGCAATGCTGTATCTATTGTTTTTTCTGTTTTTGGAGCACAAGAAAACACAAAGATTGTTGATAAGAATAAAAGTAGCAGTTTCTTCATATTGTAGTTTTTTAGATTTTATAAAGCTACAAAAATGAAATGAGATATTTAAGTGGATTTTACTTATTTAATAACTTTTGAACTTCAGTTAAGATAAAATTGTTTTTTTTTCGATTTTTCGATGCCATTGCTGTGATTTCTGCAGACATTTCTGATAAAATTTCTTGAGCTTCTTCTGTTTTATGATGTCTAATTAAAAATTTAGACAATTCTAATCTTTCAGGATAATTAGCATATCTTCTATCAACTTTTTTTAATTGAATTTCAGCTTCCTCTAACATTCCTTTTTTTTCTAAAGCCAATCCATAAAGATACAAAGAGTCATTAAATTCTTTGTTGATGTCTATTTTAGTAGCGTATTCTATAACTTTATCAAAATTAGCAGTTTCAAAATAGCAATGTACCAATTTGTTTATTGTGTAAGGGTCATTTTTAAAATTGCCTTCTAAAGCTTTTTCATAATATAAAATTGCGTTGGTGTAATCCTTATTTTCATGATAAGCATTTGCTAAATTTACTTTATTCTGAAAAGTGTTTGAAAACTCGAGGTTCTTTTCTAAATCTTTAATTTTCTTTGTAGGATTTATGATTGTAGTAATTTCTTCTGTAATTGTATTAATATCTTGTTTATTTATTACTTGTGTAAATAAATAGATGATACAGCCAATTAAAGGAAGAAAAAAGATGATAAAATACCAATAATAACTACTGCTGTTTTTATAGGCATGATACATGCAAAAAACCTGTAAACCAATGGTTAAATAATAGAATAACATTTTACAAAGAT
>JANQTQ010000233.1 GCA_030731625.1 Polaribacter sp.
TATCTGAAACATCGTTAAACTGATTGGTATCTTTTTCTAAATCGTTAAAAACACCACCTCTGCAATATGGGTATCCGTATAAATCTATAAATCCACCAGCGGCACCGGCATATTCAAAATTTTCCTTGTTTTTAAAATCTAATATTTTTGGCTGAATAATAGCCGTATTTTCATCCGAATTAAAAACATCTAAAATAGGAGAGAGCCAATTTTGTGTAACTTCAACATCCGAATTGATTAAGCAATAAATATCTGCGTCAATTTTTTGTAATGCATCATTATAGCCTTTTGCATAGCCACCATTTTCTGCATTTTTTACAATTTTTACAGAAAGAAAATTGTTTTTAATGTAGGATATAGAAGTATCTTCTGAGGCATTATCAGCCACATAAATTTCAGCTTCTTCAGAGCTAAATTTTACGATCGTTGGCAAAAATTGTTCTAACAATTTTTTACCATTCCAATTTAATATAACAATTGCAGTTTTCAAGGGTGCGAAATTACATTTTATAAATTAGTTAAGTGCTAATTTTTCCTTAATAAAAATGAATGATTTAAGATTTATAATCAGGAATTTCTTTTAGAAAAATGTAGGTTTCATTTTCAAAATCCATTTTGCAATAAAAGTGTTCTAATCCGTTAGTAACAATCAAAAAAGTAGCTTTTAATTTTAAATTATAACGCGCAATTTGATCAAAAGTATCTTGTGTAATTTTAATTGACGGTGCTTTACATTCTACAATAATTTCTGGATTTCCATCCGTATTAAAAACTAAAATATCAGTTCTCTTTTTACGATTGTTAATGGTTAATTGTTTTTCTAGAGCGATTAAAGAGGTTGGATATTTTTTTTCTTCAATTAAATAAGAAACATAATGTTGACGAACCCATTCTTCTGGAGTCAAAACCATGTATTTTTTTCTCAATTTATCAAAAATAAGCATCTTATTTTCTTTACTTTTGAGTTTGAAATTATATGTTGGTAGATTGAGTTGAATCATCATTCAAAAGTAAGAAAATGAACGAAATAAGAAACATAGTTTCTGATATTAAAAATGGTAACATAAAACCTATCTATTTTTTAATGGGTGAGGAGCCTTATTACATTGATAAAATTTCTGATTATATTGAAGAAAATGTTTTAGAAGAATCAGAAAAAGGCTTTAATCAGCAAGTTATGTATGGCAGAGATGTCACTATAGAAGATATTATTTCTGCCGCAAAACGGTATCCTATGATGGCAGAAAGACAAGTTTTAATTGTAAAAGAAGCACAAGATTTAAGTAAAAATATTGAGAATTTAGTGTCTTATGCAGAAAATCCGCAACCTACAACTGTTTTAGTTTTAAATTATAAATATAAAAAGCTTGACAAGCGTAAAAAATTACACAAAGCAATTGCCAAATCTGGTTTAGTTTATGAAAGTAAAAAGCTTTACGAAAATCAGGTTTCTGATTGGATTAGAAGAGTTTTAAGTGGAAAAGGATATCAAATTGAGCCAAAAGCTTCACTAATGTTGGTAGAATTTTTAGGAACTGATTTAAGTAAGATATCTAATGAATTAGATAAATTAATGATTATTTTACCTAAAGAAACAATTATTAATGATAAACATATTGAGGATAATATTGGTATTTCTAAAGACTTTAATAATTTTGAATTAAAAAAAGCAATAGGAGAAAAAAATATTTTAAAGGCAAATAGAATTATTAATTATTTTTCTGAAAATCCAAAAAATAACCCAACAGTAATGACCATTTCTTTATTGAACAGCTTCTTTACTCAGTTATTGTTATTTCATGGATTGCAAGACAAATCTAAAGCAGCAGTTGCTAAAGCTTTAGGGATAAATATTTATTTTGTAGAAGAAACTTTTTTAGCGAGCAGAAATTACCCAATGCGTAAAGTGGCACAAGTAATTTCTTTTTTAAGAGATGCTGATGTTAAAAGTAAAGGAGTTGGCGCAAATCAAACTCATGAAGATATTTTAAAAGAATTACTATTTAAAATTTTACATTAAAAATGAAAGACCTATTTACAATAGAAGTTACGAATGAAGTAATTCAACGAATTGAAAAATTATCAACTACCACACAACCTAATTGGGGTAAAATGTCTGTTTCACAAATGTTAGCACATTGTTGTGTAACCTACGAAATGGTTTATACAGAAAAGCATGCTAAACCAAATGCGTTTGTAAAACTGATGTTAAAATTGTTTGTTAAAAACATGGTAGTATCAGAAAAGCCATATTCAAAAAATGGTAGAACTGCTGCTCAATTTATAATTGCTGATGAAAGAGATTTTGAAACTGAAAAAAAGAGATTGATAGATTTTATATTAAAAACTCAAAAATTAGGAGAAAAATATTTTGATGGCAAAGAATCGCATTCTTTTGGAGTTTTAACAAGCAATGAATGGAATACTTCTTTTTACAAACATTTAGATCATCATTTAACCCAATTTGGAGTTTAAAATTTTGTAACCGATAGAAATCGATTAGAAGAATTATTAATAATTTTTTTATTTCATTAATACTTCTTTTTCTTTCCTTTTTGTAATAACTTGTCTTACAGACATAAATCCTGTAATAATGTTTTCTTCATTTTTAAAAGGAATAATTGTAGTGTCTACCCAGTAATAAGAACCATCTTTAGCTCTATTTTTTATTTCTCCAACCCAAACTTCTCCCGCTTTAATTTTTAGCCACATATTTTTAAAGAAATCAGTATCATGATAGTCTGATTTGATAATTTTGTGGGTTTTCCCTAATATTTCTTCTTTAGAATATTTAGAGATTTCGCAAAAAGAGTCATTTACATAGGTTATTATTCCATTTGCATCTGTAATGCCTATAATAGTAAAAACATCTAAAGCTTTATTAAAATGCGTTAGGTTTAAGTTTTCATGAATAAGAGCTTCTTCAAGTGTTTGTCTTGTTTTGTCAGTTTCATTCAATTTTAATGCAATTCTAGAAAAGTACATTACTAAAAATGGAATTAAAACAACTGTATAAGCTACAATACCTAAGTCAATATGAATCCACTCTTCTTTAATTGCAAGTAAAAGTAAATTAGCAACTACAATTGGGAAAATAATAATTATCGGAAAGGTTTTACGGAAAATTTTACTTCCTAAAAACGTACCCTTAAACATAATGGTAAATAATGAGTTTTGTTTTTTAAATAACAGTAATAATGAAATTAAGAAAAATAAAATTGAATTTAGTAAGCTCATTGTTTGAAAAACAATAGTTTTATCTTGTATTGGTATTAATAAAACATATGAAATAATAACTACTGATGAGATTAAGGATACTAACATTATTAAATCTCTACTTATATTAGAAACTAATATATTTTTAGATTTTAATCCTAAAAAGCCAAAACCAATCGAAATAGCACAAACAGCATAAGCTGGAGACATTTTTTCAGGAGTAATACCATTGGGAACAAAAAGATTATCTATTTCAAATAAAGGGAAGCCAAAGTATGAAATTAATGTACTTACACCAATTATGATAGATGAAATTGATAATAATTTAAATATTATTTTAAGATTTTTGTCCTTTTTATGATATATATATAAGTTAATACTAGCAATAAGAATAACAAATGATGTGTTAAACTTCATTTGTGTACTGCCAGTTATAAACTTTAATAAACTTAAGTCTACATACCAATTAATTAAAATAGCTAAGCTAAATATAACAGACAAACCAATAATAATGTTGCCCAAAATACTGTTAGGAAAATGTCTTAGATTATCATTCTCTGGGTTGAAATTTTCGGGGGCAGAATCCATAGTACAAAATATTAAACTTTATTTTTAAAGTAGTTTCAATTAATTTAAAAAAGTAATATTTAAGGGAAGCATTGGTAATATAATAATTTTTTTTAAAAATTCTATTTTTTTTTTAAAAAAACTTTTTTGTTTTTAGCAACTAATTAATTGTAAGTTGTGTGTATAAAATAATAGAAAGGATTTTCTACTTTATACTAATATGTTTTGCCATCCTTAAAAATAAATCTGTAGCTTCCGTTTGTTTATCGCTATTTTCAGAAAAGAAAATAATGTTTTTAATAAACTGATTCATGTCAGCATTTGTATTCGTAGATTCATAAAAAGCCATACTCCAATCTGGAAACATTCTTTCTTTTACTTCTTGTTCTATTATTAACGTAACATTTGAGTGTCTTTTATCTTTTTTAATCGAACTATATAAATTTTGAACATCTTCTTTTTTACCCTCTAATAGTTGTAGAAAAACATTATTTCTAAAAAGTAAACATCCAGTGATGTTTTTATGAGAATTAAATTCACGAGACTTACTTAGAATTTCATCCATGATTTGAATAGATGTTTTTCCTTTTTGAATATTTATAATTGAATAATATACTAATTCAAACATTTTTTATGATTTTAGCAATAAACATACTTAAAATAGTGATTTTAAAATAAAAAAGTCAAGATAATTGTTTTTAGTAAAAAGATTTTTTTGATTAAAATATTTTATTTAATAAAAAAAACTCCCATTTAGGGGAGTTTAATTACAATTAGATATTTAAATTATCTGTAAATTTTATCAAATAAATCTTGATACATTTTTAAAATGATAGCTCGTTTCATTTTCATTGTCGGTGTTAAATGTCCACTTTCAATAGTCCATTCATCCGCAGTTAATTCAAAACGTTTAATTTGTTCCCAATTACCAAAGTTTACATTACATTTATCAACTTCTTTTTGAATACGTTGTTTTACAATTTCTGAAGCCGCAATTTCTTCATTTGAAGTTCCTATAGAAAGGTTTTTATGGTGAATCCATTCTTTTATAAATACAAAATTTGGTTGAATAATTGCTGCTGGCATTTTTTCATTTTCGCCAATAACCATTACTTGTTCAATAAATAAAGATTGTTTTAATTCACCTTCTAATAAAGGCGGAATTACATATTTACCTCCGGAAGTTTTAAACATTTCTTTTGTTCTACCAGTAATTTTTAAGAATCCATCTTTATCAAGTTCTCCTTTATCACCTGTATAAAAGTAACCATCTTTTAAAATTTCTGCAGTTTTATCAGGATCTTTATAGTAGCCTAACATAACATTTGGCCCTTTTACTAAAATTTCACCAGAATCTGCAATAATAGCTTCTACACCATCAATAACTCTACCAACTGTACCAACTCTAAAACCACCATTTGTTACATCATTTACAGAAACAACAGGCGAGGTTTCTGTTAAACCATAACCTTCCATAATAGGCATTCCTGCAGCGGCAAAAACCCTAGTTAATCTTGGTTGCAAAGCGGCACTTCCAGAAACCATTAATTTTAACTCGCCACCTAAAGCAGCTTGCCACTTGGTAAATATAAGTTTACGTGCAATTGCCAGTTGTTTTTCGTACCACCAGCCATTTGCGCCATAAGGTTCATATCTTAAACCAAGGTTTAATGCCCAGAAAAATAAACTTCTTTTTATCCCTTTTAATTCTTCTCCTTTTAAAATTATTTTGTCATATATTTTTTCGTATAATCTAGGAACTGCGGTCATTACTTCAGGTTTTATTTCCTGAGCATTTTCAGACAATTTTTCAATAGATTCTGCATAATAAATATCAACACCACAATATTGATATAGATACAAGATCATTCGTTCAAAAATATGGCAGACTGGTAAAAAACTTAATGATTTAGAGTTTCCATAATCTAAAGGAACTCTTTTTTTAGACGCCAAAACATTGCTAACAATATTGTTATGAGAAAGCATTACGCCTTTTGGTCTACCCGTTGTTCCAGAGGTATAAATTAAGGTTGCTAAATCGTCTGTTTTTACTGCGTTTTTTCTTTCTTCAACTTCATGTTGATTACTAGTGTCTTCTCCTAAAGTTAAAATTTCGTTCCAATTATTTTCTCCTTTTATATCTTCAAAAGTAAAAACCTTTATAAGCTTCGTTTTATTTTTAATTTTATTTAACTTTTCTAGAATAGTATCATCAGAAACAAAACAATAAATAGCTTCAGAATGATTTAAAACATATTCATAATCCTCTTTGCTAATTGTTGGATAAATAGGCACAGATTGTGCACCCGTCTGTAAAATACCAATATCACAAATATTCCACTCAGTTCTGTTTGATGTAGAAATTATGGCAATTTTATCATTGGGTTTTATGCCTAATCGTAGTAAACCTCTACTAAATTGATTGGATTTATCTACATATTCTTGCGAAGATATAGATACCCATTTCCCATTATATTTTGTGGTAAGGGCTTTTTTAAGATTGTAAGTCTCTAATTGATAATAGGGAAAATCAAATAATCTAGTTATTTCTGTAGGCATATGGTCTTTTATAATTTTTTACATTGCAAAGTAATAAAATAACTTGTAATTTACAAATACATATTAAAAGACTTTATATTTTAAGAATAATTTATAATTTGATGTTATATTTTGTGGTTTTCTATAATTTGTTATTCTTTTTGTTTTTTTGTTAGAATTAAAATCTACTATTAAATAGAAATATCTTATTGTTTAGAGTGTTTTTTTACTCTTATTTTTTGGTGTAATCTATTTCTAAGAAATGATTTTTAGCGATTATTAGTTTCGTGTTTAACTAAATAATAAAAATTAAATTGTTTTTTCTTTGGATATGATTTCTAATTACTAAATTTTTTAAACAAAAAAAGGCTGATAATTTTATCAACCTTTCTATAAATACTGTTTATATTTTTTTATCTAATTTCTAATAGATATTTATCAAAACTTTTACCATTTATTTTAGTGTATTTTGAGTCTATTTCTTGGTTAACTTTCATGTTAGTAATGTTAAAATCACCAGTTACATTCATGTATTTAATATTTAAATCTTCTTTAAATTTAGTGTTTTTAAAGGATACTCCTGAATTAAATTTGGTGTATTTAAATATTGCAGAATCCAAAAATTCTGAACCATAAAAGCTTACATTTCTGTTAAAATTGGCATATTTAAAAGTTGCAATTTCATCAAATTTAGTGTTCGAAAAATTTATGTTATTATCAAATTTAGCATATTTAAAAGTGCTATCATCTTTAAAGTTTGTACCTGAAAAATCTGTGGTACTTTTAAAACGTGAATATTTAAACATTGCTTTTTTTTCGAAATTACAGTTTTTAAAAATTGTTTCATCATCAAAACTTGCAGTAAATGTGTAACCTGAATCTTCGTCTGGTATATATGCTAAAACATCGTCTTTAAAAGTGCAGTTTATAAAAGATATTTTTACATCAATTAATTTTTTAATTTCGTTGGATGAGTTTCCTGAACCCCACCAACTACTTTTCTTTTTGTTTGGTAAGTTTTTTAAAGCATCATTCATATAAGTTAAATCTAAAGCTCCATTAATTGAAGCATTTTGATAGGCAATAGATTTACCTGCTTTGATATCTTTTAAAATAGTTGAAGCATCGACTGTTTTTTGAGCAAAAGAAAATGCGGTAGACAAAAACAAGCAAAAGATGAAAGTAATTTTATTTTTCATGTTGTATTTATTTTGTTATTTAATATAAAGACTCTTAAAAGAAAAGATTGTGACAGTTTTAAACAAAAAAAAGAGCTGATTAGAAAATCAGCTCTTTAAAAATTGATTAATTATCAGTTTCCCCCAAAACTTATATCAATAATTAATAATTGCGAAATTAAAAAACCTTTTGTTAGTAATTTGGTAAAAAATCGTAATTTTTATTTAAGAATTTCTTTTAATAATTGGTAATCTTTTTTAAAGAATGATTTTGAACTTTGATTCATAAATAGTTTAAAGTCTTTTTCGAAATGAGATGAATCATAATAGTTAAATGTATCAACAAAATCGGTGATTTTGATTTCTTTGGATATATATTTTCTCATTAAATTCATAAATCGAAATTGTCTAATATATTTTCCTGGAGTTAAACCTACTATTTTTTTAAATTGCAGTTCTAAGGATTTTTGGCTAAAAGGAACTTCTAATAAAAGCTCTTTCACTTTAATAATTCCTTGCTTTTCTATAATAATAGCTAACGCTCTTTCTATTTGAGGTATATTTTTGTCATTAGATAAAGTTAAACTGTCAAATACTTTATTTATCGATTTTATCAGTTTTATAGGATCTTCTTTATATTCAATAAATAAAGGGTTTAATTTTTTATATAATTCAAAATGAAAATCTTTTAAAAGAGTTTGCTTATTTGTTATACTAGAAACGTCCTTATTTAAAATTTTATATAAAGAGGTAGGTTTTAGATCAAAACCAATATTATAATTTGGTTTATTTACCGATATCTGATAACTACCAAAAAATTGGCCCATTAACGTTAATTTATTATAATAAGTTTTGTTGCTTTTATGGGTAAATAATATATCTTCTTCACAAAAGTTGTATGCAATATTTGCGGTGCCAACAGGAAGAATTCTTGTCTTAAAGGGTAAATCGTCTTCTGTTATTTTAAATTGATAAAAATATTCAATTAAGGGGTGTGCTTTCTCGAGATTTAAGGGGGTAAACTCCATTTTGATATGTTTTTTATAAAATCATAATCAATATTAATCATTAAAGAAAGATGACCAACCTAAAATTGGATTGCTGCTAGTAATATGTAGACCAATGGTTAAGTCTTGTAGTTGAATGTATTTAAAAAATAAAATATTCTATTAAAAAAAAGCGTTTTGAAGTTAAAAAAAAGTAACCTTAAAAATATTTTTATTGATTATGATAAGTAAATATAGTTAGGAATGCATGTAATATCTGCAAACTATTATTTCGATTTTTTTTAATTAAGATATTATTAAAAAAAAAATGATTTTATTTCAATAATTATTTCTTAAAACTTTTCATCAGAATTAAGAAAAATAATAAAAGTTATTCTTTAGCACCATGATTTTTTGCAATTTCTATAAAATGTTCTGCAATTTCTTTTGGATTTGCACCTAAACCTCTTGCTAAGTGTAAGGCTACACTCATTATGATAACACAAGCTTCATGCAATTGTTGAAGTGTTTTTAAGTCTCCAAATTTTTCTTGTGCCTTTAAAAGTAATAGATCATTATGTTTCTGAGCAAAGGCAATAGGGTTTTCGTGGTTATCTGTAATATCCGGAATCATTAAAATATCGATCCATTCTTTGCCAATTCTTTCTGATACTATTTCTGGCAATTCGTTTCCAATTTCTCTCCATGCGGCCAGTGTTTTTGTGTCTCCAGATTTTGATAAACCACTGTCTAGTAATAACTCAAAAGCAATATCAGCAATGTTTTGCATCACCATTAAATATTCGTCTTGTGCTTTTTCAAATAATTTGGCTTCTTGTCCTTTAAGATATTCGCCTACACTAAGTTTTGGTAATTCTAAAACTTCAGCACAATCGGTCAAACAAGGAAAAGTATCACCTTCGTAAATATAATGTGCTTCATTAAATTGTATTTTTCGTCCTAATGGATATAAGCGACAAGCTAAAGGTCTTCCATTATGAACGCTACATCCGAATCCGTCTACATATTGACTGCATGCTTTTTGTCCTTTTTTGTCTTTTTTTCCATTAAATAGTAATTGAATTCCACCAAAATTAGTGTATGAATCGCGAAATTCTCTCACAGAAATTTTCTTCTCTATACTAAAACAAAGTAATTCATACGGATTTAGCATTACAGCTTTACCAAAGCAGCAAGATCCAGATCTAGAGCAGGTTAGGGGTAATATGCTTTGATTACTTAGTTTTGTTGTTTGCATTAATTTAGTAATTTTATGAACTAATTTATAAGTATTCAGCTAAATGGAGCTGTAAAGGTATTATTTTATTTTGTTTTAAGTTTTTATTTATAGGGTTTAAAAGGGATTTTTATTTTTTGATATGACTTGTATTCCCTTGTTTTTTCTGATGAAAATTGAGTTTATTTACATCTTGTTTACAATCCTTTTTATAGTAAAGTAAATTATTAGTAGTACTTTTGTTCGTCTAAATATAGATTAAAATAAATACCTGATTTATGCCTTATAATGAAGTTTTTATCCTCTTTTGGGAACAAGTAAAAGAAAGTGTTCAGTTAGGTACTTTTGCCAAATTAACAATGGCAAAAACAATTGGTAAACCTAATTTAAAGAATATTTTTTTAAGACCAATATATGCTGATGATGGTTTTAAGGTCTTATTAAAATTTAGTTACAGATCTAGAGATACTGAAGACGAGGAAGAGATTTTAACATTAGATGCCGCTTTGTTGGTGTTGAAACCATATCTTAAAAAATCATTTTTATCGGTTTTGTTATTTACAACAACAAAGGATGTTACTTTTAAAATTAATAAAAAGGGTATGGGAAGTATTACTGAGAATGCACCTACATTTTTTGAAGTTATTCAAGCTCAGAAAGATTTAGAATAGCTTGAATTTCATTTTCATCTAATTTTCATCAGAAAAAAAAATAATTTTTATCGATTGATTTTATTTCCTTAAAAGTTGAAAAACAAAAAGTTGCATTTTAAAAACGCAACTTTTTGAAGTATTATATTGGGGGACTGTTTTTTATAAATCCAGCTTAATTACAGTTCTACCTTTTAATTTTCCAACTAACATTAAATCAAATTTTTCTTTCAATTCAGTTAAGTTTATTTCGGTACAAGTTTCTGTTAAATTGTCTATTTTCCATTCATTTGATAGTTTTTTCCAAACTTTTTCTCTAGTTATCATAGGATAATTTTGAGAATCTATACCAATTAATGTTATTCCTCTTAAAATAAATGGAAATACCGTTAAGCTTAATTTTGGTGAAGCTACATTTCCGCAGCAAGTAACAACTCCGTTTGGTAAAACAGATTTTATAATATTTTCTAGAATTACCCCACCAACAGTATCAATCGCTCCAGCATACATTGGCTTTAAAAGAGGTTTGTTATCTAAATTTTCAAAATCTGAACGCATCATAATTTCATCTGCACCTAATTTCTTTAAAAAGTCAATTTCGGTTTCTTTACCAGTAATTGCTACGGTTTTATAACCTAATTTATTTAAAATAGCAATACTTACAGATCCAACGCCACCAGTAGCACCAGAGACGATTATCGCTCCATCTGCAGGTTTTACGAGTTCAGTTAATCTTAAAACAGAAATCCCTGCAGTTAAACCGGCTGTTCCAAAAATCATTGCTTCTTTAATTGTTAAACTTTCAGGTAGTTTTACAACCCAATCTTCTGGCACTTTTACAAACTGAGCAAAGCCACCATTTGTATTCATTCCTAAATCATAACTTGTAACAATAACGTTTTCATCAATTTTAAATTTAGTAGATTCGGAAGAAACGATAGTTCCAACT